>DASQGY010000319.1:0-9211 GCA_035632375.1 Bryobacteraceae bacterium
GCGCGCTACGTTTTGCTGGCGACACTCTTCGTCCTGCTCGGCCTGGTGTTGTTCATTCGCGGCGCTGATCTCGATGGACGGCCCGCGCTCCTCTATCGATCGGCTTCTTTGCTGGCGATGGTGCTGGCGTTTCTTAGCAAGGAGTCGGCTTACACGTTCCCCGTATTGTTGGTATTGCTCCTGGCCTGGAGAGGAGACTGGAAGAACAGGCGCTCCTGGTTCACGCTGCTGCCATTCTTTGGTATCGCTGCCGCGTTCCTGGTTTGGCGATGGATCTTGTTCGGCGGCGTGGGCGGGTATATCAATAAAGCGGGTCAACCGGAAGTGCTGTCGCTGGGAATTGTCCCCAGCGTGAAAGCGTTGCTCTTCCGGTTATGGGCAGTGCTCTTCTTCCCAATTAATTGGAGCAACGATCCTGGACTGCTTCTCGGCGTGGCGACGATTCTCTATCTGGCCGCCTTGATGTGGCTATGGCGCACGCAAGTTCCGCGCCGCTCTCTATTGGTCGCGCTCGGATTCCTATTGGCCATCGCGTTGCCGCCGTTGTCGCAGTTGTTGATCGGCGTCGATCTGCAAAAGTCGAGAGTCCTGTATCTGCCTTCGGTTGGCTTTTGTCTGTTGCTTGCCACCGCAGTGGAGCGGCACAAAGCCAAATGGATCGTCTCGATCGCGGTGCTGGTATTCAACCTCGCGGCGCTCCTTCATAATCTCGCCGCTTGGGAATATGCCTCGAGAAAAGCGCAAGCCGCGTGTAATGTCGCTGTGCGATGCGCTCAAAGACACGACGGCCGGATGGCGGTCTTGGGATTGCCCCACAGCTTGCAGGGCGTGTATTTCTTCGCCAATGGATTTCCGGAGTGCGTGGAAATGCAGTCCGGCGTTGAGAAAGCGAAGGTCGAGGTGCGAGACACAGCCAGTCCGGTGGACGCGGCGCAATATTCGTGCGTCTTGGATTGGGACAAGAACAAGGAAGAGCTGTCAGTTCGCTGAGATCCAACAGAGACAGGAGCGTCCCTGCCACATTATGATAGGCACGATGGCTCCGGAACCCACGACCTCGCGAACTGATACGGCTGCCGTCCGCGCCGGCGAGGAGTTGAATCTCGATGTCCTGCGCGCCTATCTGCGCGACAAAATCGAGGGCGCCGGGAGCCTGACCATCGAACAATTCCCCGGCGGGCATTCGAACCTGACCTATCTGGTGCGGACGCCCGCGCGCGAGTATGTACTGCGGCGAGGTCCGCTGGGCCCAGTCGCGCCGAAAGCGCACGACATGGCGCGCGAGTACATGGTGCTGAAGGCGGTGCATCCGTTTTTCGCCGCCGCGCCCGAGGTTTATCACTTGTGCGAGGACACTTCCATCGTCGGCGCGGTATTTTTCCTGATGGAGCGCCGCCGCGGAATCGTGATGCGCGATCACATCCCAGCCGAGCTCGCCGCCTTCCCCGATTATCAGGCGCGCGTGAGCCGCGGATTTGTCGACTGCCTCGTTGAACTGCACGCCATCGATATCGAGAAGCACGGCCTGGTCTCGCTCGGCAAGCCAGCCGGATTTCTGGAGCGCCAGGTGCGCGGCTGGTTCGAGCGCTGGAATCGCGCCAAGACGGAAGAGATCGCGCTGATGGATCGCCTGATCTCGTGGCTGACGGATCATCTGCCGGTTTCGCCGGCGCCTACTTTGGTGCACAACGATTTCAAGTTGGACAACCTGATGCTGAGCCTCACCGATCCCGGCCGCATCGAGGCGGTGCTCGATTGGGAGATGGCCACCGTTGGCGATCCGCTGGTGGATCTTGGGCTGATCCTCTGCTACTGGTCGCAGCCCAGCGATCCCGGTGGCACCAAGGCGTCGCTCACTTCGCAGCCTGGATGGTTCACGCGCGACGAACTGGTAGGGCGTTATGCCGAGAAAACCGGGCGCGATCTCACGCTCCTTAACTACTACGAAGTCTTCGCACTCTTCAAGCTGGCGGTGGTGCTGCAACAGATTTACGTGCGCTTTCACCGCGGCCAAACGCAAGACGAGCGCTTCCGCCACTTCGACAAGCGCGTCCACAATCTCATCCAGTTGGCGGCCGCACTGATATAATCCAGGCAACATGGCCAATCAAGAAACGCTGTACCAGGTCGCCGATCGCGTGGCGACCATCACTCTGAATCGACCCGACAAACTCAACGCCTGGACCGCAACGATGGATCAGGAAGTCCGCGCCGCGATGTACCAGGCCGATGCTGACGACAACGTCCGCGTCATCATTCTCACGGGTGCGGGGCGTGGTTTCTGCGCCGGTGCGGACATGTCGCTGCTGAATACGATTTCGCGGGAAGGAATCGGCGCGCGCGATCAAGGGAATTTTCTGCGCAACGCGGGCAATGGCGGGCGTCCCGACGTACGGCCCGATTTCAAGAAGAAATACTCGTACTTCCCCGCTTTGCAGAAACCGGTGATCGCCGCCGTGAACGGACCGGCAGTGGGCCTGGGCTTCATCCTGACACTCTATTGCGACATCCGCTTCGCCTCCGACGCCGCTCGCTTCGGCACGGCTTTTGCGAAACGCGGGCTGATCGCGGAGTACGGCCTGGCCTGGATGCTGCCGCGTCTCATCGGCCCAGCCAGCGCTCTGGACATGCTGTTCTCCGCCAGGATGGTGGACGCCAATGAGGCGCTGCGGATGCGCTTGGTGAATCAGGTGTTCCCGCAGGCGAGTTTCCTCGATAGCGTCAACGCGTACGCACACGAGCTGGCCAATAACGTCAGCCCGCGCTCCCTGCGGATCATGAAAGAACAAATCTACAACGCAATGTTCCAAAGCTTAGGGGAAGCGTTTGAGACCGCCGAGCAGGAAATGGTGAAGAGCCTGCAATGCGAGGATTTCAAGGAAGGCGTCGCGCACTTCCTGGAAAAGCGCGCCCCGGTCTTTACAGGAAGGTAACCGATGAATTTCGAATTTACAGACAAAGTCAAATCTCTCCAGCAACGGTTGCAAGCGTTCATGGATGAGCATGTTTATCCGAACGAGCAGCGCCATCATGACGAGGTCGCGCATGGCGACCGCTGGCAGCCCTCCCGCGTCATTGAAGAACTGAAGCCCAAAGCGCGCGCCGCCGGATTGTGGAACTTGTTCCTTCCGGAGAGCGAAGACGGCGCGGGACTCACCAATCTGGAATACGCGCCGCTGTGCGAGATCATGGGCCGCTGCAACATGGCGTCGGAGGTTTTCAACTGCTCCGCGCCCGATACCGGCAACATGGAAGTGCTGGCTCGCTACGGTTCCCAGGAGCAGAAAGATCGCTGGCTGAAACCGCTGCTGGCGGGCGAGATCCGGTCGTGCTTTTCCATGACCGAGCCCGCGGTGGCGTCCTCCGATGCCACCAATATCGAAAGCAGCATCGTGCGCGATGGCGATCATTACGTCATCAACGGCCGCAAGTGGTGGTCCTCCGGCGCAGGCGATCCGCGCTGCAAGATTTCCATCTTCATGGGCAAGACCGATCCCACGGCGCAGAGGCACAAGCAGCAGTCCATGATCCTGGTGCCGATGGACACGCCGGGTATCAAGGTGGAACGAATGCTCACCGTGTTCGGTTACGATCACGCGCCGCATGGCCACGCCGAGATCACGTTCACGAACGTGCGCGTGCCGGTTTCGAATATCCTGCTCGGTGAAGGCCGTGGGTTCGAGATCGCGCAAGGGCGTCTGGGCCCGGGCCGCATCCACCATTGCATGCGACTGATGGGCGTCGCCGAGCGCGCGCTCCAAACCATGTGCCGCCGCGTGGATTCGCGTGTGGCTTTCGGAAAGAAGATCGCCGAACAGGGAACCATCCGCGCCGATATCGCCGAGTCTCGCATGGAAATCGAACAGGCGCGTTTGCTGGTGTTGAAGGCCGCCTACATGATGGATACGGTCGGCAACAAGGCGGCGCGTGGCGAGATCGCCATGATCAAAGTGATCGCCCCGAACGTTGCACTGCGGGTGCTGGATCGCGCTATGCAGGCACACGGCGCAGCCGGGGTTTGCCAGGACACGTTCTTGCCGGGCGCGTGGGCCAATTCACGCACACTGCGCCTGGCCGATGGTCCCGATGAAGTTCACCGCGAAGCGATCGCCAAGCTGGAACTCGAACGCGTGTTGGGCAAAGCTCGTGCGTCGTCTCCGTCGAAATGAGCACGCTGGTCCTGGTCCGGCACGCGCAAGCGACCGCGTTTGAGAAGGACACAGACCGGCTCTCGGCCATCGGCGAACAGCAGTCCATTCGTCTCGGCGAATACTGGCGCGAGCTGGGAGTCCAGTTCGATGAGGTTTACACCGGCACGATGCAGCGCCACCTGCGCACGGCCGAGCTCGCCGGATTTTCAAAATACGAATCGAACGCGGCGTTCAACGAATACGACGCGTATGGGATTTTGCGATCGAGCCCCAACTACCAGCGGCCCACCGACAATCGCCAACTCCAAAACATGTTCGACGCAACGATGCCGCAATGGATCGCCGGCACACTTGTTGCCCCGGGCTTAGAGACTTTCCAGGCCTTCCGCGACCGCGTCCTGCGGGCCTTCCGCGCCATCTTGGATGCCGACTGGCCCAGCCGTCGCGTAGTGATTTTTACCTCCGGCGGCCCCATCGGCGTGGCGGTGCAGACAGTACTGCGCGCGCCCGAGCCCATGGCTATCGAGCTGAACTGGCGCATCCGCAACTGCTCGCTCACGGAGTTTCTGTTCACGCGCGGCCGCGTGTCGCTCGACACCTTCAACGCAACTCCGCACCTGCGCGAGGTCACCTACCGTTGATCGCTACGTCAGCGCGACCACCTCGTAATCCGTCACTTTCGGAACTACGAAGTCGACGCCCGCCGCAGTCTGCTTGAAGCGAAGCGGCGCTCCCGTGCGCAGTGCCCGCACGCGCAGAATCTTCGGATTCCCTGGCAGCGTCACCCGCACCTTCTGCGGACCAATTGCATAAGTATCCCGGAACCACCCGCGCAGCATATTGGGATTCGTGTAATTCAGAATGTGCAGTGCGTAACCTGCCTCGGTCTTCCAGGCGAAAAGATCGGCGACGCCTTCGCCCGAAACCGTCACCGGTTGCTTACCTTGCAGCAGCCAGCGCACAGTATTGCGAAGCAGCAGACTCAAGTCGCCGTTGTTCGAGCGCCAAAAACTGCGCTCGATGTCGCCGGGAAACCACGCCAGCCGGCTTCCAGCGCGCTCACGCAGAACCACTGCGGGCTCCTCCGTACGTGGCGTCTTGGTATAAACCATCTCCGGCGGAAACGCGGGATAAGGTGCCACGACGCTCAACACCAGCGGCCCGGCGGCCTTCACCGGCAATCGATACTCCGCGCCCGGCAGCACCTTCGTGTCCTGAAATCCGTCCAGGATCTCGTGCGCGCTTTCGATCCGCGCATAATACGAATTCCCGTTCGGCCCCTGCACGTCGCCCACCGCCTCGACGCCAAAAACATCGGCCAGCCCCAACTGCCCGCGCCGCATGCCCCATTCGTCGTAGCGGCTGGTTTCGAAAGTCCCCAGTAGGGACCCGCCCGTTTTCACATACTCCCGAAGCTGCTCGCACTGCGCCAGGCTGAGCGTCGACACATTGGGCAGCAGCAGCGCGGAATACTTGCGGAGCGTCTCCGGCCCGAGATCGTCCTCATGCACGAAATCGAAAAGGAAGCGGCCCTCCAACAGCGCGTAATACAGACCCTGCAAAAAGTCCGAAGGCTCAGCCGTGCCCGGCGGTTTGTAGAACGCGTTGTGGCGCTCCGAAAACACCACGCCGAGATTCGCCACCGATTCCCGATTCACGAAATGCTTCTCGTTCGACGCGATCCATTGGAAGAACTTCCGGCCCGTCTCCCGCCAGCGCAGATCCTCCGGCGCGCCGCCCAGCCAGTGATACCACGGCACCATCCCGCTGGCCGTGGTTTGCGCCATCCACATCGTCGCCTCCTGCGGCGACTTCGAAGTGTGTCGCCACAGCGGCGCTGAGTTGGCGTACGATCCGGTGACATTGGTGATGGTCCGGCCCTTCATCACCGACTGCGCCACCCGCCCCTGCTGCGCGCAATCCCAGATCGGCGTATTGCCGCTGCGGCCCTGATGATCCGCATTGAACCACCCGGCGATTCCCGAAATTTTCTTCAGGTCAGTGACCGCGCGAATGCCTCCACCCAGATTCCCCACGTACACGCTGTCCCACTTCTTCTGCTTCGCCGTGGAATCCCACAGCTTCCAAACCTCGATCACACGATCGAGATGCGCCTGATAATAATGAGCCGATCGCGGATCGCCCAATGAACGGCAATGCTCGCAAAAGCAAGCAGGCGGCCTTCCCGCGCTGGGCCAGCCGTTAGTGAAAAGTGCATCGACATCGTACAGCGCGTTGATTTCGCCAATGATCGCCGGCATCTGCTCAGTGAAATACGGCGAAAACATGCAGGTCTTGAATAGCCATGGCGACTCGGCATGATGCACCGGATCGCCATTCGCCCGCCGCTCAAACCAATCCGGCCTCGCCTTGTAAGCCTCTTCGTACGCGTAATTGCAGTCCAGCCGCGCTACAACGCGAATGCCGCGCTGCTTGGCCGCCTTCGCGAAATCGCCGAACAGATCCCGCGACCCCAGGTATGCGCTCTTGTGGTGATACGGAATCGCAGTCGGATAAAACGCCATGATCCCGCCGGCGTTCAGCAGCAGCGCGTCCAGTTTCAAGCTGGTCCAATAGTTCAGCCACTCGGCGATGTTCAGCGTCTCCGGATCGCGCTCGTTGAAATTGATCTGGCCGCAGCGCCGCATGGTCTGATACCACGGCGTGCGGCTTCCATCGGATGTCTGCGCGCCGAATATTCGAGTGCCCATCGCGGCGCCGGTCAGCAGCAGGAAGTTGCGTCTATGCATTCTTGTCCTTGTCAAAAACCCGCCGTCCCTTAGTGTACGATGCTCAGTAATGCATCCTTCGCGCCGGCACTTTCTGCAAACTGCGGCCGCCCTCGCTACCGCCAGTAGGCTCTATCCGGCCGAGAAGCAAACCGGCGACGGCTGGTATGACCGCCCCATGCGCTGGGCCCAACTGACGCTGGTCGAAAACGATCCCGGAACTTTCGATCCCGCATTCTGGCTCGACTATTTCCGCCGCACCCATTCCGACGCCGCGTGCCTGAGCGCCGGCGGCTGCATCGCCTACTATCCGACGAAAGTTCCGTTTCATCACCGCAGCCGTTGGCTCGCCGATACCGATCCGTTCGGCGACCTGGTGGCCGGATGCCGCAAGCAGGGCATGAACGTCATCGCGCGTACGGATCCGCACGCCACCCACCGCGATGTCTACGACGCGCATCCGGATTGGATCGCCGTCGACGCGCAAGGCAAGAAGCGCCGTCACTGGGCCGATCCGGATTTCTGGGTTACCTGCGCGCTAGGCCCGTACAACTTCGAATTCATGACCGCGGTAACGAAGGAAATCGTCACGCTGTACAAAGTCGACGGCGTCTTCAGCAATCGTTGGGACGGCTCCGGCATGTGCTACTGCGAGCATTGCGTTGCGAACTTCAAGAAGTTCTCCGGACGCGATCTGCCACGCACCACCAATCCGCAAGATCCAGCCCGTCGCGATTACATACTCTGGCGTCAGCAACGCCTCTTCGACCTCTGGCGCTTGTGGGATTCGGAAATCCGCAAGATCAATCCGAATGCCAGCTTCATCGCCAATGCGGGCGGTGGCGCACTCAGCTCGCTCGACATGACCACCATCGGCGACCTCTCGCACATCCTCTTCGCCGACCGCCAGGCTCGCCGCGGCCTGATGCCCATCTGGATGAACGGCAAGAACGGCAAGGAGTACCGCTCCACTCTCGGCCACAAGCCCATCGGCGGCATCTTCAGCGTCGGCGTCGAGGAGCCGTATCGCTGGAAGGATTCCGTGCAGAACGCCGAGGAGATCAAGGTGTGGGTGGCCGACGGTATCGCCAACGGCCTGCGCCCGTGGTTCACGAAATTTTCCGGAACACTCCGCGATCGCCGCTGGCTCAAGCCAGTGGAAGAAATCTACAACTGGCATTATCAAAACGAACGCTACCTACGCAATGAGGAGTCGCTCGCACGCGTGGCGATTGTTTATTCGCAGCAAACCGCTGCGTTCTACGGTGGCGATCAGGCGCGCGCCAAGGTTGAGGATCACACCCTCGGTTTCTATCAGGCGCTCATCGAAGCGCGCATCCCCTTCGAAATGGCGCACGACAAGCTGCTCGATTCCGCTCACATCGATCGCTTCCGCACTCTGATTCTCCCCAACATCGCCGCTCTCTCCGATCGCCAATGCGCACAGCTACGCGAATACGTCGAGCGCGGCGGCCGCATCGTCGCCACGCACGAGACCTCGCTCTACAACGAAGGTGGCGTGCGCCGCGCGGATTTCGGACTCGCCCAACTCTTCGGCGCTTCGTTCGCCGGCAAGCTGGAAGGTCCGATGCAAAATTCGTATCTGACTGTAGAAAAGGACCCCGCCACCGGCCGCTATCACCCGATTCTAAAAGGTCTGGAAGACGCCTCCCGCATCATCAACGGTGTTCATCGCGTGGCCGTGACTCCGCTGCACAAGGATTTCCACTCTCCGCTCACGCTGGTGCCTTCTTACCCCGACCTTCCGATGGAAGAAGTTTTCCCGCGCGTCCCGAAGACCGATATTCCTGAGGTCTTCGTCCAGGAATTCGGCCGCGGACGCGTCGCATATTTCCCTTGGGACATCGACCGCACGTTTTGGGAAGTGCTAAGCAGCGACCACTTAAAACTGCTGCGCAACGCCGTCGAGTGGGCCACTGATGAAGAGCTGCCGGTCACCGTAACAGGCGCAGGCGTGCTCGACGTCACCATCTGGCGTCAAAAACGATCTATCGCGGTTCACTTGGTGAACCTCACCAATCCGATGATGATGAAGGGCCCCATCCGCGAGATCATTCCAACCGGCCGACAGCAAGTCAGCATCCGCCTGCCGCGATCGGCGCGAATAACGCGAGTGCACACTCTGGAGAATCGCCGCGATCACCCGCTACGCGTGAGCGCCGGCCGCGTCCACGTGGAGTTGCCGTCCATCGCCATCCACGAAGTGGTCGCCCTCGATATTACGCTCTCGAAAAACCCAAGCCAAGCCCGCCCTGACGGAGCAGCAGAGATCCGGTAGTGATGATGTAGCGCACGCACTCGTGCGCGCCG
>DASQGY010000320.1:0-4985 GCA_035632375.1 Bryobacteraceae bacterium
GTTTGCGAATCCGGGGTCGGCGGTCTACCGGCTAAACATTGCAAACAAAGAAGTTCCGGTGATGATGCTGAGCTATCTGGGGGCTCTGAAGACGTGGATCTTCGCCTCTTTTTCGAGTGCGTTTCGCCCTTTTTTCGCTGCCGTTCGGGTACCAATGCTGGTGGTGGGGGCGCTGACGCTGGTGCTTTTCATCCTACTGGTGGAGGGCGCGCATGGGCGGCGGGCTGCGATCGTCGCCGGAGTGTTGCTCACAACCGACACTATGTTCCTGATGACCACCTGTTTTGACTGGGGGCCGGTGGCGCTGCAGCACTTCCTTATGGTGGCCGGGATGTTGCTGATTCTGAAATCCAGATTCTTCTGGGGATTCTTCGCGTTCGGGCTGGGGATGTGGGACAAGGCGCTGTTCAGTTGGATGTTGGCCGGCCTGGTGGTTGCCACTGTGTGCATTTTTCGACGCGAGTTGTGGCTGAGATTCACACTGAAGAGCGTTTCGCTGGCGGTGGCGGGATTTTGCGTCGGCGCGTTGCCACTCATCGTATATAACGTTGCGTCGGGGGGGGCGACATTCCGGTCGAACTCGGCTTTGGACTTCAGTCAATTTCGAATCAAGGCGCGCGCACTGCAGACGACTTGGAACGGGAGCGCGCTATTCGGGTACATCGCGAACAATCCCGATGCCGGGTCGCCGCGGGATGCGGAGGGAACGCTGGAGCGGACGTCGTTCGCGCTGCATTCGGTGGTGGGCGATCGACGTCAGAATTGGCTGGAAGGCGGGCTTGGCGTCGCGCTGTTGCTGATGCTTTGGTTGCGGCGGCGCGCTCTGCTGTTTTGTCTGGTGGCGATGGCGGTGGCGTGGGTGCTGATGGCGATCACCAAAGGGGCGGGGATCGCGGTGCATCACGCGGTGCTGCTGTGGCCGATTCCGCATTTGTTTCTGGCGGTGGCGTTTGCGGAAGCGTCGCTGCGATGGAAGAGAGCCGGGACCTGGGTGCTTGCCGCGGGAGTTGCGATCCTGGCGGTTGGGAATCTGATGGTGAGCAATCAATACCTCTATCAACTGGCGCGGTATGGGGGCGCGGGCTCGTGGACGGACGCGATCTATCCGCTTTCGACGGTCGCGGGGCGGATGCCGGCGGAGCATGTGGTGGTCGACGACTGGGGCATCCTTGGTCCGCTGCAATTGCTGCACGAGGGCAAGCTGCCGCTGGTTTGGGCGGGGGAGCAGTTTTTGGCGGCGGGGTCGAGCGAGGCGCAGAAGAACTGGGATCGGGGGCTGCTGGAGCGCGGGTTGTGGCTGGGACACACGGCGGCGTACGAGCAGTTTCGCGGGTCGACGGAACACGTGGTGGCGCGGGCGGCCGCGGCGGGATTCCGGAAGGAGCTGGTACAGGTGGTGGCGGACCGGAATGGTCGGGCGGTGTTCGAGGTGTTCCGGTTTCGGGTTAATTGATCGGTGCCCACCGGAGTCTGAGGCCGGCGCGGCCGAGCTAATTGACCACCTTTCACATGCCAAGCGATGTTTTTTGACCGCTCACTAGATACAATATGCATGTTTCCAACAGAGGAATCGAAGATTGCAATTTTATTCTTGACACTAACGCCATAAGCATGGCAGACTACTGCTTACTATTACCTGCCAACTGACGGTCCTACTCCTCATTGGCCAGTGCCATAACAGTTGAGTAGGACGAACGCCCTCTACTTGGCGATGCGCGATCTGCAAATGGGTTGCACTTTGGCGCAAAGTAAATCTCACATCTGAGAATCCCGGAATAAATTCGGGGGCACTCAGCGGAGCACTATAATTCACCGGGCTGGAAGCAGCCTGGAAAGGATCGGTTTGGAGCAAATGCTAACACGCAGCTTGATACTGTTCACAGTTTCCGTTTGGTGTGTCGTCGGCCAACAAGGAACAGGCAGTCTTCAAGGCAACGTGGACGACGACAAAGGACAGCACCTCAGCAAGGCGTTCGTGGTGATTTCGCCACGCAGCGCTGGTGCGGGGTCGGCAGGGACGGTTCTAACCGGGCCGAACGGAGAGTTCTCGTTATCGGGTTTGAAGCCTGGCAACTATTCGGTATGCGTTCAATACCCTGGCGATCCGCACTTGGATCCTTGCGTGTGGTCGACGGCACCTCAAGTGACCATTGCGGCGGGGACCATGAGCAGCGTGGCGATGCCGAAGGTGGTGAAAGGTTCTCTGTTTGTCCTGCAAATCGGCGATCCGAGCGAACTTTGGGCGGCGAATGACGATTTTCTGGTTGGCGTCACATTGCCGTCATCGAGGTTTTTCCCCTTGCGCCTGGTAACCAGAAGCGCTACGGGGCGGAGTTACGATCTGGCGGTTCCATTCGATACTCCGATGGTTGTGTCGTTATGGAGTACGCATCTGGTGTTTGCCGACGATAAGGGCAGGATTCTCGGAAATACCGCGTCGATCGCCTTCAAGCACGTCGCGGGCGGGAATAACGCGCGGTTGTCGATCAACGTCGCCAGCCGGAATTAGGCACCTCAACTGGCGTGTACCTACGGCCAAGCTGAATGATGGCGGGCTGGTTCTCGATTCTTGGTGTTCCTGGGAGGCCGTTCCTCTTACGGGCGCGGTTCGTGTAATCAGGAGGGTTGTGATGTCATACTTCGGAGGCAAGTCGCGATCGAAGGCGACTTGGTTGATCGGTGCCTGCGCGATTGCATTGACCGGCGCGGCGCAGCTCCGTGCCACAGATCCTGCTTGGTACAACACGTCATGGAGCAATCGCAAGCCCATCACTATCAGCCACCTTCAGGTCTCGGGCACCTCGAACCTGACGAATTTCCCGATGCTATTTTCGGTGACGGATGCGAATCTGAAGACGGTGGCCAGCGGCGGGAGCGTGGGGCAGGCGAATGGGAACGACATACTGTTCACGGCTTCCGACGGCGTAACCAAGCTGAACCACGAGATCGAGACATATAACGGCGCCACCGGCCAACTCATCGCGTGGGTACAGATATCGACGTTATCTCCCACGGCGGACACCGTGATTTACGCCTACTTTGGCAATGCATCGGCGGCCAACCAGCAGAATGGCACCGGGGTGTGGGACAGCAATTACAAAGCGGTTTGGCACTTGCCCAATGGGTCGACGTTGAGCGCGACCGATTCGACCAGCAACGCCAATAACGGGACGCCGACCAACTCACCGGCGGCAACGAGCGGTGAAATCGACGGAGCGGCGAGCTTCAATGGTTCGTCCAGCTATGTGGCCGTGCCGGATTCGGCGTCCTTGGCCTTGAGCGGGAGTTTGACCGTTTCGGCGTGGGTGAAGGCCGCGAACACAACCAGCAAGCAGCACATCCTGTCGCGCTGGAATGGTCCGTACAACTACGAGCTGTATACCAACGGCGATTGCGCCGGGGGAACGGCTTTCGGCATGAGTGTTTCGGTGGTTGGATCGCCTCGCAGCGATGCCTGCGCCAATGGAACGGTAGATACCAATTGGCATAAGCTGGATGGCGTCTACGATGGCGCCCATGTCTCGATTTACGTGGACGGCGCGCTGAGGACGTCAACCGCGGTAAGCGGGGCATTACAATCGGCTGCGGGGTCCAATGTAGGCATAGGGGCCTGGTACGGAACTCCGGCTTTCTTCTTCAACGGCCTGGTGGACGAGGCCCGGATCTCCAATACGAACCGTTCCGCCGACTGGATCAAAACGGAGTACAACAATCAGGGCAGCGCGGCCACTTTCTACTCGGTGGGCGGCTTGCAGGGACAAGGCGGAGGCGGATCCGGCCCAGCCTGGTACAACACCAGTTGGAGCAATCGCAAGCCGATTACGGTGGACCCCACCAAGGTGCTGGGTGGATCCAACTTGGCGAACTTTCCGATGCTGTTCTCGGTGACGGATGTGAATCTCAAGACCGTGGCCAACGGAGGAAGCGTGGGCCAGGCGAACGGAAACGACATCCTGTTCACGGCATCGGATGGCACAACCAAGCTGAATCACGAGATCGAGAGCTACAACGGCGCCACCGGGCAGCTCATCGCCTGGGTACAGATTCCGACGGTATCGGCAAGCGCCAATACGGTGCTCTACGTGTACTACGGCAACGCTTCGGCGGCCAATCAGCAGAATGGCACGGCGGTATGGGATAGCAGCTACAGAGCGGTATGGCATCTGGGAAACGGCGCCAGCATAGCGCTGAGCGATTCCAGCAGCAATGGGAACGCCCTCACCAATACGGGGATGACCGCGGTCAGCGGGCAAATCAACGGGGGCGCCAATTCCATCGGATCATCCACTTACGGCTTTTCCGGCACGCCCAGCAGTGCTTACAACTTGTCCGATTGGACTTACTCCACTTGGGCTAAAGTAGCGGCAATTCCAAACCCGCAAGGCCAGAATAACGTCTTGTTCGCGGTGGGCGCAAAGGAGTTGGATATAGACACGGGCGGACACCTGACCGCGGTGGTGGCCACTAGCATGTCCTACCGGGCCAGGACCTCCAGCGGCACGGTTTCAACCGGAGCGTGGCATCACGTGGCGGCCACCTTCAGCAGTGCGGATAATCTCTGGCATTTGTATCTGGACGGCGCGGAGATGTCGTATTCGTCCAGCGGAACGGGCAGCGGAACGAACAACAGCGACACTGTGTTTGCTATCGGCACCAGCGGTTATAACAACTACTACGGCAACTACAATGGCAGCCTGGACGAGATGCGAATTGCCGCGGTGCAGCGTTCGGCGGGGTGGATCGGGACCGAATACAACAACCAATCGAGTCCGGGGACCTTTTACTCGGTGGGGGCGCAGCAGAGCCCGGGTGGCGGGGGCGGATCTGGCTCAGCCTGGTACAACACCAGTTGGAGCAACCGCAAACTGCTTACGGTGGACCACACCAAGGTGGTGGGTGGCTCGAACCTGACCAACTTCCCGGTGTTAGTTTCGGTGGCGGACGCGAACTTGAAGACGGTGGCCAACGGCGGCGGCGTAGGGCAG
>DASQGY010000321.1:0-28056 GCA_035632375.1 Bryobacteraceae bacterium
CGACGCGGCACGCACGAGTGCGTGCGCTACATGCCAAAGCGGCGCGTGATGTCCATGTTGTATTCGTATTCTGACGACTTGACCTTACGCCCGTAACACAGGATCGGAACCGTCGACTCGTGCAGGGATCCGTGCGACCGAACTTTCACGTCTTCCTCAACGGCGTCCAGGTCGCCAACAACCCAGTCTCTCTTGGCCAGCGCCAGCAGATCGCCAATGCGGTCTGGCTTCAAGTGGAACTTCACGGCGGCTTCCTGGTTGGACAGAATCTGCTCGATCGCCGCGTGACTGCGCAACAAAATCGCGGCCTTCTCGATATCCTTCGTGTAAATATACGACGACCCGCCGAGATTGCTGTGGTGCTTCACATAGCGATCCTTAATAATCGGCACTGCCTCTGCCGCGATGCCTTCCCGAGCCAGCAGTCGTCCGAGATCCACCGCCTTCGATTTCGCATTCATGCCATGATCGGCCGTGAAATAAATCTCGATGTCCCGATGATCGTCGGCGATCGCGCCCAGCAGCTTGTCGACTTCGTGCATATGCTCCAGCGACGGCGCCTCCTCCGGCGCGTAGGTATGCATCATGTAGTCGGTAGTGGAAACGAACACGAAGTTGTACCCGTTGCGCAGCAGATGGCGCGCGGCGCGGAAGGTCCAATAGTTGAGATCCGCCGAGTAGACATCCGCCTTCGGGCCGGCGAACCGCTGCAGTTCCGGCGGCGCCTGTTCAGCGGAAGCCGCAAGATCGGCGCCTTTGCGCAACAGCTCTCGAAGCTTGTCCTTCGCACACAGGAACGCCGTGCGATAGCCATGCGCGCGCGCCTTCTCGAAGATGGTCGGGCGCAGCAGAAACTCGGGCGACTCCATGTACGTCCCCTTGCCGGTCGCGCGGTCGTAATAGTAGTTGCCGGTGATGCCATGCTCGCTCGGAAAAGTCGCGGTCGCGATGGAGCTGTTGTTGACGTTGGTCACCGACGGCATCACGGACCGGCCTTCGCGGTACATCCCGGCCGCCATCATACGCTTCAAGTTGGGAATGTCACTGAGCTTCAGATACCGCGGATCGCAGCCGTCCATGCAGATGAACAGGACGGTTCTCTTGCTTTGCGCGCGGCAGACCGGCGCGAACGCGAGTGCGGCGAGAAGGCTTCTTCTTGTCAAGGAATGCGTGGGACTCCGTAATCGGCGACCATGTTACGCACGGCCGTCGTGAAGTCGATCTTACCATCCAGGTATGGCTTCCAATCCTTCTCTAGAACCGGAAGCGCGCCGGCCCAACCTCTGTCGTATAAACCGTTCTTGATGGCGTAAGGCGTGTAGCCATCGATATGCCGCCGCGTAAACTCGCCCGCCGTGTAGAAGAGCACCGCGTGCCAAAACGCGCGCCGTTGGAAGAGCTTGTTTTGCGACGCGGCCTCCGCGGTCAACGCGTTTGCGACGCGCTCGATCAGGGAGTGGGAAGCTTCGTGGAAAAGAATCTCCAACGCACTCGCGCCTTGGTTGCCGGGCGCGGTGCTGGAGATGGTGATGTGCGTGGGCTTCAGGGTCGTATAGGCTCCCGACCAGCCCGCGTGTTCCGCGACATCGACACGGATTGGCTGCGACGGCCAGGCGGTCCCATAGGCCGCCGCCAGTTCCTTGCTGAGCGCGGCGCCGTGTTTGGCGATCAGCGGTTTGACAGCTTCGATCCAGGCGAGATTCGCCCGGTTGTGCTCAATCCACAAACCCGCCCTGTAAGCCGGAGCAGCGCCCTCGAGCGCAGCGATCAACTCCGGCGCCAGCTCCGAACCCTTCAGCGACGCCGCGCCTTCGAGGTCCGCGAGCCGGTTGTTGATGGTCTCCATTTCTCGCGTCAGCAGATCGTGCTTCGCGAGCTCCCGATAGTAGGGATCGGCGGCCTGCTGATAGAGGTAATGGTGCAGATTGACCCAGAAGCTGCTGTGGAACTCGAATAGCGGTTCGGTCCGGGCAGCGCCGAGAAAAAGAAGCCCGGTGAGAGCGATTCTAGATAGAGACATTGTGCGACACTTTTCTTAGACGTTACATCCCATCCTAGCGTTGGCCCATGTCTGCTCCCCTTCTTGAAGCCGTTAACTCCTATCGCGATGCCATGATCGAGTTGACCCGGCAGCTCATAGCGATCCCCACCGAAAATCCTCCGGGCAACGGCTACCGTGAGACAGTCGAGCTCCTGTTGGCCCACCTGCGCGGCCTCGGTTTTTCAGATACGCGCGCGGAAGGCGATTGCGTCCTGAGCTTCGCCGGCGCAGGCGATCGCACGCTGTATTTCAGCGGCCATTACGACGTCGTGCCCGCGCAGAATCCGTCGCAGTTCGAGCCCGTGGTGAAGGGCACGAATTTGTTCGGTCGCGGATCGTCGGACATGAAGAGCGGCCTCGCAGCGATGATCTATGCGGCGAAGGCGCTGCTGGATTCGGGCCTGTCGCTCAAGGGACGCATCGGTCTGGTCTTCGTTCCGGACGAGGAGACTGCCGGGCCGCGTGGCTCGCGATATCTCGTGGAGCGCGGACTGCTCGGCGCAAGTGGCATCGGCATGCTGACGCCCGAGCCGACGGGCGGCGTGGTCTGGAACGCAAATCGCGGCGCGATTACGTTGAAGATCACGGTGAAGGGCAAGTCCGCGCATGTCGGACGCCAGCACGAAGGCATCAACGCTTTCGAAAGAATGCTGACCGTGGCGCAGGCTCTGCAGGTATTAAAGAAGGAAGTGGAAGGAACGCGTCAGTCGATTCTGATGCTCGGCGGGCGCACGGAGGGTGGCGTCAGCTTTAATGCGGTGCCGGAGTCCTGTTACTTCACCGTGGATCGGCGGATCAATCCGGAAGAAAACTTCGGGACTGAGAAGCAGCGATTGTTGGACGTACTCGACCAAGTCCGTGCCGGCGGCATCGCCCTCGACGTGGAGGTCTTGCAGGAAGGCCAGTCGTGCGGTGTCTCGGAAAACGATCCCGTGGCCCAGGCTCTCGCGCACAGCATCCAGCAGGTCACTGGCCGCGCCGCGCAATTCGAGATGTGTCCCGGCCTACTGGAGATCCGCTTCTACGCCGAGCGCGGGATTCCGGCATTCGCATACGGGCCAGGCCTGCTCACGGTGTCGCACGGGCCGAACGAGTTCGTTCCCATCGACCGGATAGTGCAGTGCGCACAGATATACGCGTTGACCGCGGCAGAGATACTGAAAGGCTAGTCTATAGGTATGGTTTCCCGGCGCAATTTCCTCCTCAGCTCCGCAGCCGCTGCCGTAACACTTCGCGGTGCAACGATGAATTCCAAAGAACGCGTCGATCGCGCGCTCCAGGGCCAGGACGTCGACCGCTCGCCGTTCAGCTTCTGGTATCACTTCCTGGATGCGGCGAAACCCGGCGAGGAACACGCTCGCTCCACGCTCGCCTTCCACGACAAATTCCACACCGATCTGGTGAAGGTGATGAGCGACTATCCGTATCCCAAGCCCAAGGCCGAATGGTACGTGCTGCGTGAAGAGAAGAATCCGTTTCCACAGCAGATCGTGGCCCTGCAGAAGATTCGCGACGGCCTCGGCGGCAAGGCGCACTTCGTCGAGACGATGTTCAATCCGTATAAGGTGGCCGAGAATCTATCGTCTCCCGACGAAGTCCGCCGGCTGCAGAAGGAAAAGCCGCAGGCGTTGCTCGATGCCCTGGAAGCGATTGCCAAGTCGGAAGCCAATCACGCGCGACGCGCCGTGGCGGCGGGAGCGGCCGGCGTTTTCCTGGCCATCGCCAACGCCCAGGACGGCTACATGACACAGCCGGACTATGCGAAGTTCAGTGAGCCGTTCGACAAAATGGTTTTGGACGCCGTGCGATCCGCGCCCCTGAACGTGCTGCACCTGCACGGCGACAAAGTCTACTTGGATCGTTTCTATAAGGGCTTCGCGGCGTCAGCCATCAACTACTCCGCGCACGGCACGGGAGTCGGCATTGCCCAAGTGCGAGCAAAATACTCAGGCGTGATACTCGGCGGATTGGACGAAGTGAATTACCGAAAGCTGTCGCGTCAGGACCTCAAGCGCCAATGGATCGAGGCCAAGAACGGGGCCGGAGCAAAATTCATCTTGACCCCCGGCTGTTCCGTCCCAAACGAAACCACGGACGAAGAACTATCGGTCCTGCCGAAAATGTTCGGCGCGTCATAGCGCACGCACTTTTGCGTGCCGCGTCGGCACTCCTGCCGACGCTTGTCTTTGTGCAGTCAACACGTGTCGAGATGAGTCTCGACACGGCACGCAAGAGTGCGTGCGCCACATGCCCCACTAACCCGCTCGCGGCACCAAAATAAAGCGCTCGATGGAAATGCGCGCGCTGCGGTCCACCCGCATGCCCTCACGGTGAAAGATCACCTTGATTTCGTTGAACGCACGCAGCGACGTCGCGGTAGGAATGGAAAAATCGAGAACCTCCGCGGCTGGGACAACAGGTTGTCCCCGGTAATTCCTCGGCGCGCGCGACGCGACTTGCGTAATCCCCAGGCTCTGCGACGAGCGGCCTCGCGCTGCGGTATCGATCAGGACCAACTCCAACGCCACGGTCCCTGGATAACGGTCCAAGTTCAAAATCGAAATCTGAATCCCGCGGCAGCAGCTTAAGTCGATGGCGTGCGCCAGCCTCTGCCGCGCTTCCATCGCCAGCGCCCGATGATCTGTGGTGATAAAAGACAATGCCAGTGGCGTGGCACGCCGAAAGTACGAATCCTTCGGCGGGCGCGTGCGCGGCGCCTTGAACATCCAGTATTGCCCGGAAAAAGGAATAGTGAGCGGCTTGGCGGGCACGGGCGAGAGCCAACTCAACGGCGACGTCGGTGCGGGCGCAACCAGTTTCGGCTCCGGCAACGATTCCGGCCACAGGATCACCCCGCCAAAGCTCTCGTCGGCTACTTCGATGTTCTCCACGGGAGGCAGATAAACATTGGTCACCGATTCGCTGGGACTTCCGTCCTCGTCCTTCTCCTCAAGCTTGCGAATCAATTCGCGCGCGCTTTGAATCGGCGACTGGGAAGGCGAGCCGGATTCCGCCGAGAGACCGCTCCCGACGCCTTGAAAGCGCCAACCCAATCCTCCGACCGTCAAGCCGGCGGCCAAAATCACGGTGAGCAAGACTCCCAGAAACGATCGCGGCAAACTGGCGGGCCGTTCCGCTCCATACACTCCGGCCAGCAGCGTCGCCAGAGTCAGCATCGCGACGCTCAGGGAAAAGAGCGCGGCGGACAGCAGTGGGTATCCCAACGTAAAGGCAATAAGTCCAGCTTGCAATCCGAAGGATGCCGATAGCCCAGGAATCAGATCGCGGAGACGGAACGGCGTTGGCGGCGGCTCAAAGAGCATGCGCTCTTGCGGTAGAAGCGGCACTGAAGTCGCGGGATGAATCCATCTCCATTGCGAATACAGCAGACGCGTAGTGCTCACCACCAGTACCAACGCAGCGGCCAACGCCGCAGGCGACATGGCCGATAGCAGAATGGTCGCAGGAGCAAACCAAACGGCGGTCGCGGATGTACGCAGCGCCATGCGCAGTGCGTCGATACGCGACGATCGCGAAATCAGCAGATACAGGCCTAGCGTGATTGCCGCACTGGCCCCCACGGCCACCAGCGTATGCTGAAACGCCTCCTTCACCAATCGGGCGAGAGGCTGATGCGCCAGCCGCGGACCAACGGAAGTCGTCCACACTACCCAAGCGGTCGCCAGCAAGCCGGCGAATTGCGCCACCAACAGAAGATCGCGCCGGGGTCGGGACGCCTCGATCAACTCACCGGGCCGGTCGTGCGATAAGAGAGACACGAAGCTCTGTATCTATCCGACACCGCTCACGCCCCGCCGGTTCCCTCTTTTAATGTTGAGATGCGCCGGAAAAAACGCGGCTTCGGTCCCGGTAGATGCGCAAGCCAAGGTCTGTCATGGTGAAGCCGTTCGGTCAACAGGCACGAAGCGGCGCGCGCGCAAATCCTCCTGATATGCTTCCACGGCATGTCTGAGGTCCATTCCATAGATATCGCCAAAGCTGGCCCTGCACTTTTCCGGTTCGAACGTACACGCCGATTCAAACTTCAGAAAGGTCTCCTTCCCGCCCAAATGGATCTGGCGAACCCAAAAGAACTCCCACGCTGTATAGCTAAAGCGCCAATCTTTTTGTTGCACGGCTTCGAACGACGGCCACAACTCCTGTTGTCTCGTTTTCGCAACAAACTCCACCGCCGGTATCGCACCCAGTTGATGTCCGAGAGCCGGAGTGTCCATTCCCGCGGCGACTCCGGCTACGCCCTCTGAAAACCACGGCTGTCTTAACAAGCGCCATACGCTGAGGAGCGTACGATTTTGGTTGAGCGTTGCGTGCGACAGTTCATGACGCAAAACTCCACCGGCATCCCATGTTCCATAAATATATGGCTCCGCCAGATAGATCACTGTGCCGGTAGCGATCGTGACGCCGGCCGGCCGCTGTTTGCCCAGGAAAGGACCGGCAAAGCGGAGGCAGTCGTTCCAATCGCGGCACGCAACCACCGTGATCTTTTTCGAACATCTGAGATTGTGAAAACTCTCGGCCAGGGCAACGTACCGGTCCACCTCACTAAAGGCCTGGTCTGGTGATCGGTCCGCCGGATACAGAACGTCCGCACGTTGGAAAGTAAGCTTTCTGTAACCAGGGTGTACGGGCGACCATGCAAAAAGCGGTCCGTAGGGGAATGCAAGAAGAACCGCCAAAACGAAAAAACACGCCAGACCGCGCTTCCAGCTCATAGCAACGAGTCTACCGGATCGGAGCTTCAGGCAAACTGATCGCAAGCATGCGTTGCGCTGCCTCTGCGATTGCTACTGCGAGGCAGTTTTGGGAACAGGACCTCTTCGCGGTAAAGTGACGTAGGAGAAACTCGTGATGACACTTTCTCGCCGGATCTTCCTCGTGGCAGCGCTCAGCGCGTTCGTTACGTCGGCACAGGCTCAGGATCTCACTTCGAAGCTCGACTACGTGCTGACCGGCTATGAAAAAAACCGAGCATTCATCGGATCGGCGCTGGTCGCCAAGGGCGGTAAGACGATTCTGGAAAAAGGCTACGGCATGGCCAACATCGAGCTCGGCGTGCCCAACGGGCCCGACACCAAGTTCCGGCTCGGCTCCATCACCAAGCAGTTCACGGCCACTGCCATCCTGCAACTCGAGGAGCAGGGCAAGCTTTCTGTGAACGACTTGGCGTGCAAGTACGTCGCCGAATGCCCGGAGAGTTGGAAGGCCATCACCATCCACCAACTGCTGACGCACACCTCCGGGATCCCCAGTTACACGAATGGTCCGGAATTCACGAAGCCAAGAATGATGCGCATTCCGCTGAGCCCCATGGAAGTCCTGACGCTGACCAAGGACAAGCCGCTCGAATTCCAGCCGGGCGAGAAATTTAAGTACGATAATTCCGGCTATGTCTTTCTCGGCGTGATCATCGAGAAGGTATCGGGTGAAAAATACGCCGACTACTTGAAGAAGCACATCTTCGGCCCGCTGGACATGCAGGACAGCGGGTACGACGACACGTCCGCGATCCTCAAGAACCGCGCCGCCGGCTATCGATCCAGCGACAACGGGGAATTCCACAACGCCGAATATCTGGATATGTCGTTGCCGTATTCCGCCGGCTCGCTCTACTCCACGGTTCGCGATCTGGCCCGTTGGGATCGGGCGCTTTACACCGGCAAAGTCCTCAGCAAAGCCTCGCGCGAAAAAATGTGGACTCCTGTGAAAAACAACTACGGCTACGGGTGGGACGTGCGGAAGGATGGCCATAAGCAGCTCAGCCACGGCGGCGGGATCAACGGCTTCTCCACCTTCATCGCCCGATACCCCGACGATGACGCCGTGGTGATCGTCCTCTCCAACAATCAGCAGGCCAATACTGCCCCCATTGCCATCGCTCTCGCCGGCGTTCTATTCGGCGAAGGAGCGGACCTGCCTTGGGAGCGCAAACAAATCTCGGTTGCTCAAAACATTCTCGATCGCTACGCCGGGGCAGCGAAGTATTAATCCGTGCTGTTGTGATCGCTGCTGCGTTTGTTGGCTCCGGCACTCGGAGCCAACAAATACCTATCACGCCGATGCGATGACCATCACCGTAAGCAATGAAGACTGCCACCTGATGATCCAACCCAAGGGCCAGGGGAAGCTCGAGGCGATCCCGAATTCTGAAACCGAATTCACCGTCAAGGGTGTGGACGCGAAGTTAACCTTCGCCGTCGGCCCAGAAGGAAAAGCGATAGAGATGCGTCTCTGGCAAGGCGGAAATACCATGGTAGCGAAGCGTGTGAATTAGGGTGGGGCGGACGCCCTCGTCCGCGCCGGACCCCTGGTCCGGCTGTACCAAATCGAGATCATCCCCCATTCCTTCCGTTTCCCCCTCCACCACGACCATTCGTAACCGGCTGCGGCTGCGCGCTTTCCGCCGCCGCATAACTGACACTGGCCTGGGTCGGCAACGCCAACGCCGTTCCAGCCGCCTGAATCGCGTCCAGAATCCGCAGCAGCAGCTCCTGCTGTATCTGCAGAAACTCATCGCCGCTCCGCGTCAGGATGTACACCGCGACTTCCAGGTCCAGCGAATAAGTACCAACACCCACGAAACGTACCGGCAGATTCCCAGCCTCCACCTTCTCGCGATCGGTCAGGATCTTGGCGATCGAGCTCAACACCGCGCGAACCTGATCGGGCGTCGTATCGCGCCGCAAGTTCAGCATAAAGTGGAACAGCATCTTGTCCTGTTTCGACAAATTTTCCAGCGTCATGGATGCGAACTGGCCGTTCGGAACAGTAACCAGCGTTCGCTCCGGCGTGCGCAGCCGCGTCGATCGCAGGCCGATGTCTTCCACCGTTCCCACGCGGTCGCCGAACTTGCAGGTATCGCCCACCGTCACCGGACGGTCGCTGATCACCGACACGCCGCCGAACAAGTTCTCAATCGTTTTTTGCGCCGCCAGCGCGATGGCGATCCCGCCAACACCCAGCCCAGCGAGAATCGTCGTCGTGTTGTAGCCCCAACTGCTCAACACCGCGGCAATCATGAATAGCGCGATGACAATCTTCAGCACCCGGCCAAGCAAGGGCAAAACGGAAAAGGAAAACGAAGCGTGCTTGGCTTGCAGCAGACCGCGCACGTGCCGGCTGATCAGGTCCACGATCTTCGCCGAGATCCAGGACAGCGCCACGAAGAAGAACAGCGAGACCGTATTCTCAAGAAATGGCCGCAACTTCGCCGACGGACCGATCCATTCCATTCCCGCGCGAAATCCCGCCACTGCCAGCAGCAGCGCAACGGGCGCGATGAACGCATCCAGAACGCTCCAGTCCATTCGCGGCGCAACGCGTTTCAATGCCGGCTCCAGAAGGCAGATTGCGCCTCGGGAAAACAGCCTGGAGAACGCGGCCACCACCACCGCCAGCAACAGCAAAGCGATGACTCGCCACAACGGCGTATCCGCGATCTTCCAGGTCACCAGCGGATCGGGCAGATGCTTTTCAACGGGCGAATCGCTGGTGACGCGCACCAGTTGCGGAATCAGCGCGACGCTGCCCGACGAAAAGCGCCAAATCGAATGCCCGGGGCGCAACGTGACGCGCTCCAGCAGCAGGTCCACTTTCTTGCCGCTGACATTGAACGATGCCACGCGCTCGCAGTTCGGCGGCAACCCGTCCTCCGGCTCGCCTTCCGGATTGTGGCTCAGCACTGCGACATCGAACTGCGCGTCGCGATCCAGAATCTGTCCCAACTGTTGCGCCAGCTCGACACCGTTCTTCGATCGATCCGCCTGGGAGAGCTTGCGAAGATCCAAATATTTTGTCGCCCGCTCGTAATTCTTAGCGTGATAGGCTTCCAAAAACGCCGTGGCCGCGCTCTGCGGCGTGTCGCGATTCAGCGGATCTTTGCTCAGCGTCTTCGCCTTCTCGGCCGGCTCGGGCGGTGGCGCGGGGGGAACGGCCTGCCCATAAACACCCGAGCAAGTTACCAGGACCAGCAAGAGCGCCACCGGAAGAAAATTCCCGATCGCGTTCCCCTGTAACCGGATGTCACTCGCTAACCCAAAGAATCGCCGTAGTTTCCGCATCGGCACCCCTGAGGAAGGGGCAATTTGAGTGCCAGACGCTTTGAGTGCCAGACGCTCTCTAAGACAACAGCAATTCCAGATCCTCGCGCTTGAGATTCCCCACCAGCCGCGTGTCCGCACGAATAATCGAATCCGCAAGGTCGCGCTTCGTATTCTGCAGTTCGATCACTTTCTCCTCCACCGTATCGCGCGCGATCAGCCGGTAAGCAAATACCGGATTCACCTGGCCGATCCGATGCGCGCGATCGATGGCCTGCGCTTCCACCGCCGGATTCCACCAGGGGTCCAGAAGGAAAACGTATTCCGCCGCCGCCAGATTCAATCCAATCCCTCCGGCCTTCAGGCTCACCAGGAAAAGCTTACATTTCGGATCCGTTTGAAATCTGTCGACGCAAGCCTCGCGATTGCGCGTCTTCCCGTCCAGGTATTCGTAAGCGATTCCCGCCGCATCAAGCTGTTTGCGCAGGATTGCCAGAAAACTGGTGAATTGCGAGAAGATCAGCGCCTTGTGCCCTTCCTCGGTCACCTCAGTCACCTGCGGAAGCAGCGCCTCCAGCTTCGCGCTCGACTCCGCGCTGCGCTTCGTATCGATCAGCCCGGCATGACAGGCCGCCTGACGCAGGCGCAGCAGCGCCTCCAGGATCATGATCTGCGATCGCGCCATGCCGTCGCGCTCGATACGAGCAAGCAACGCCGCTCGATAGTGATTGCGGAGTTCGTCGTACAAACGCCGCTGGTTGGCGTCCAGCTCGCAGTACAGCGTCTGCTCCGTCTTGGGCGGAAGTTCACTGGCCACCTGCTGCTTGGTGCGCCGCAAAATAAATGGCCGCACCGCCTTGGCCAGTAGCTGCCGATTCGCGTCATCCGGATTCCGCAGTCGATCGCCCACCACTTGAAAGGCCGACGCCGCGCCCAGCATTCCAGGATTGAGAAACTCGAATATGCTCCACAATTCCCCGAGATGATTTTCCACCGGCGTACCGCTGAGCGCCAGCCGATGGTTCCCCTGTAACAGCCTCGCGGCTTTCGCCGACTCTGTCGCTGCGTTCTTGATCGCCTGCGCCTCGTCCAGAATGATGTAGTCGAAACGCATGGCCTGCAGGCGAGTGGCGTCGCGGCGCAGCGTTCCGTACGTGGTCAGAACCAGATCGTAGTCCGCCAGCTTCTCCAACCCCTTGTCGCGCGTTCCGCCGCTGTGATCCAGGACGCGGAGTTGCGGCGTGAACCGCTCCGCCTCGCGCTGCCAGTTGTAGATCAGCGAGCGTGGCACCACCGCCAGCGATGGCCCGATCTTCCCGGAACTCGGCGCGCCATTCGACACCTGCGCCTCCGCGCGCAACTTCCGGCGCGTCTCCAGCAAAGCCAGCACCTGCGGAGTCTTGCCCACGCCCATGTCGTCGGCCAAGCAGCCGCCAAAGCCGAACCGCCGCAGAAAATTCATCCAGGCCAGCCCGTCAAGCTGATAATCGCGCAGTTGGCCTACGAAGCCCTCCGGCTGGCTCGCCGCTTCAATTCCTTCGAAGGCGCGGATTTCCTCGCGGATGCGCGAGAATATTTCATCCACCCGGATCTCGGCGCGCCCGGCCAACAGCACATCCAGCAGCCCGGCCTGCGTGCGCGAATACCTCAGGTGATCCTCGTGCTTGCGTCCAAATCCGGCCAGCAATCCGTATTTCTCCCGAAGATCGTCGGGGATCACGCCGTACGATCCGTCTTGCAGCGACACCAAATTCTCTCCGCGCTCCAGCACCCGCAGCAATTCCGGCAGCAACACCTTCTCGTCGCCAAACTCCACATCGCCGTGCAGCTCAAACCAGTCGATACCCGATGTCAGCTCGGCGTGAAAGCTTCCCGCGTTGCGCAACAGCTTACCGTCGGATTCAATCTGCCAGTTCTCGTGCACAAGCTGCTGGATCACCTTCGGAAGCTTCTTGGCCGGCACAGTCCAGCGTGGTGGAACTGGATAGCCATAGCTGCTGACAGTCTTCTTCAGGCCCAAATCCGCCAATCTCTGGACGGCGGCGCGCTCCCGCACCTCGTCGCGATGCCAATAGCGGCGCTCCCGAGGCTCGTAAAGCCCGCGCCCGTGCTGCTCGAAAGGAATCACGTGTCCGCCATAGTCGAACTCGAGTGTCGCCGTGACCGTGCCCTGTGCCTGCCAGGTTTGCCCGCCTCGCGACAGCTTCAAGGAAGACCTCGGTTCGTTGCGAATCTCCTCAAATCGCAATCCCTCCGGCCAATCCACGGGAGGAAAGGCCGCTTGATTGAGCGCCTCGGCCACGAACTCGTAGCCGTGCTTCAGGGGAATTTCGATCTCAGGCTGCCCTCGCAGGAAACGAATCCATGGAAAAGCTCCGCCTTCTTCGTATGGACCCACGCGTCCTTTTGCGAATAACAGTCCGCTATCCAGCAACAGGTCCGGCTCGCTGAGCTCCATGGTTTCCTCGCCTCGAAGAAGGAAGCCGCGCACAATCCACATTGTCTTGCTCTGTTCCACGCGGAGCTTGAATCGCCACGGCGCGCCATCGTCCCAGGCCAGTGCGCGCAGATCCTCGAACGGAAGGTCGAGCCCCTTGCGGAAGACGCATCGCCCGGTGGCGCAGAGCTTGGGTAGCAGATAACCTGGCACGGACTGGCGCAACCAATACGCGCCTGGCAGATTCGGGCCGCCATAGGAGTAAACATCCTGGACGCCTCCCAACAACAGCAAAGCCTCGCGGTCCCGCTCGTCCGGAATTTGCGGAAGTTGCGCGCGGGGCATGCGGTATTGCTTCAGTTTGCCCCAGCCCCCCGTCTTCCGGGGCTCGCGGCAGTTGATTTCCAAATACACACCGTCGCCGTTCAACGTGTGACCCGCATCGATAACGTAGTAAATCTCACGGCCCTCCCGCCAGGGCTCTTCGACCGGCGCCGGACGAGTGGTCCCCTGAATCTGGGCCAGCATTTTTCGCCACGCGGGCGGCTGAGGTTTCTTTACCAGCTGCGGTCTCTTCGGGGCCCTGGACTGGAAACCGCGCCCGGATCCGCGATGTGTGTACCGATAGACCAGATTCGAAAAGTCCTGAAAAGCCTCCTCGTCCAGTTCGCCTTCCTCGTCCATCTCGTCATCCAGCGACTCCGGGTCCCAGGCCTCCTGGATCATCAGCGGCGGCCCGGAACCCACGCGCCCCAGCAGGTAGTTTTTCTGCTCCGCCGCCAGAACCGTGGCCCAGATGTGCTTGCACAATCCATCGGAGTTGAAATACGGACAATCGCAAGAAGCCTCGATCTGGTTGACCGTCCGGGTCAGCTCGATGCCATACAGCAACGATCCACGCACGATGGCTTCGACGTGCCACTGATTGCCTCGCTGGATGCTCACGCATCCACTCGCGTAGATGGCCTCGCCCCGTTGACGAACGCCAGGGGAAAACGATCGGCCAAGATTCTTCTGTAGATACATGACTCCGGCGGGGAGGTGGGGGCGGCAAGCCCGCACTGGTGTCAGTGTATCGCGAAGGAGGCGGCCCGGTCCACGGAATTCAGCGGAGCGGCATGGCCGGCGAGCTCCGTCCCAGGGGCCGAAAAGAAAATTTATGAAGTGGCTGACAAATACCCGCCGACTCTGGTGTAGAATCATTCAGAACGAGGAGGTTCAGAAACAATGCAACTCGGAATGATAGGACTTGGACGAATGGGCGCCAACATGGTACGCCGCCTGATCCGCAATGGACATGAAGGCGTAGTCTTCGACATGAATAAGAGCAACGTGGCGCAGTTGGTGAGCGATGGCGCGAAGGGGACGGCGTCCCTCGACGACTTCATCAAAGCGCTCAAGCCGCCGCGCGCGGTTTGGCTGATGGTCCCGGCGGCCGCCGTGGACAGCATGGTGAGCCAGTTGGCGTCGCGGATGGAAAAAGGCGACACCATCATCGATGGCGGGAATTCCTACTACATCGACGACATCCGCCGTGCCAAGGAACTTGCGCCGAAAGGGATTAACTACTGCGATGTGGGCACCAGCGGCGGTATCTGGGGCCTGGAGCGCGGCTATTGCCAGATGATCGGCGGCCCGGTCGACACCGTGAAGCATCTCGATCCCATTTTCAAGACTCTGGCGCCTGGACGCGGCAACGTCGACCGCACTCCCGGACGCGAGAAGGTGGGTGGAACGGCCGAGGACGGCTATCTGCACTGCGGCCCCGCGGGCGCCGGTCACTTTGTGAAGATGGTGCACAACGGCATCGAATACGGCATCATGGCCGCCTACGGCGAAGGGTTGAACATCCTGAAGCACGCCAACGTGGGCAAGAAGACCCGCGAGGTGGACGCCGAGACCACGCCGCTTCGCAATCCCGAGCACTATCAGTACGACTTCAATATGGCCGATATCACCGAGGTCTGGCGGCGCGGCAGCGTGGTCGCTTCCTGGCTGCTGGATCTCACCGCCATCGCCTTGATGGAGCAACCCGACCTGGCAAGATTTTCCGGCCGTGTTTCCGACTCCGGCGAAGGTCGCTGGACCCTCACCGCCGCGATCGACGAATCGTGTCCCGCTCCGGTGCTCAGCGCGTCCTTGTATCAGCGCTTCACTTCGCGCGGCGAGGACGACTACGCCGACAAGGTGCTGTCGGCCATGCGGTATCAGTTCGGTGGTCACATCGAACGTGCGGCTGGCGGCTAGGAAGCGCCACCGCGTGGGCCCCTCTTGGGTCCACGGTCGACCCTGGCCGGCAGTCGGGCTGGCCGGGGATCGGCGTTCGCTCCAAGGCGGCAACTGGCCCTAGTCAGAATGGCCTCGGATCGAGTAAGATGATTGGCTACTAGGAAACAAACGCATTTCAACGGACCGTGGGTCGGGATGGACCGCCAACCCGCTCCACTCGCAAACTGGGAGGCATAGATGGCGACAAAACAACAACACACAAACATACTGGTGATTGACATCGGCGGGACCAACGTGAAGATCCTGGCCACCGGGCAGAAGGAGCCCATCAAGATTCCTTCCGGCACCACTATGTCCGCCCAGAAAATGGTGGACGAAGTGAAGAAGGCGTCCGCGAAGTGGAAGTATACCGCGGTCTCCATTGGCTACCCCGGACCGGTGCTCCATGGCCAGCCGGTCGCCGAGCCGCATAACCTGGCGAGCGGTTGGGTTGGCTTCGATTTTGCGAAAGCATTCGGCCACCCCGTGAAGATGGTCAACGACGCCGCCATGCAGGCTCTCGGAAGCTACGACGGCGGGCGCATGCTATTCCTCGGCCTCGGAACGGGCCTGGGCTCGGCGCTGGTGGTGGATGGCATCCTGGAACCGATGGAGCTGGCCCATCTGCCCTTCAAAAAGGGCCGCACCTATGAAGACTACGTCGGCCTGCGAGGATTGGACAAGCTGGGCAAAAAGAAGTGGCGCAAGAATGTCGCCGCCGTGGTCGAACAGCTTGCCAAAGCGTTGGAAGCCGACTACGTGGTGCTCGGCGGCGGCAACGCAAAGCTGCTCAAAGATCTTCCGCCGAAGGCCCGTCTGGGCGCGAACACCAATGCCTATATTGGAGGCTTCCGCCTCTGGGAAGGCGAGGGCGGGCACATCAGCGGACGAAAGAAGGGCAAGTGAAGCCGGAAATAAAAATCGTTCCCAATGCCGGCGAATTGTGCCGCGCCGCTGCGGCCGAGTTTGTCCAAACGGCGAACGACGCCATCAAAGCCCGCGGTGTTTTCACTGTGGCCCTGGCCGGCGGCTCTACTCCCAAGGCCCTGTTCTCCCTGATGGCCACCGATCCCGATTTGCGCGCTCAAGTCCCGTGGGGCAGGATCGCTTTCTTCTTTGGCGACGAGCGTCACGTCCCGCCGGATAATTCCGACAGCAACTATCGCATGGCTAATGAGTCCATGCTCTCCAAAGCGCCTATCCAGCCCGACATGGTGTTCCGCATCAGCGGCGAGTATCCCGACACACGCAAGGCCGCCGACGAGTACGAACAACAGTTGATCAAATACTTCAAGCTCTCTAACGGCCAGTTGCCGCGATTCGACCTGGTGATGCTGGGCATGGGTCCGGATGGACACACCGCGTCGCTCTTTCCAGGCACCAAGGCGCTACAGGAGAAAAAGCGGCTGGTGGTTTCCAACTGGGTAGGGAAATTTTATACGCACCGGATCACCATGACCGCGCCGGTGTTGAACAACGCAGCTTTCGTCATGTTCACTGCGCACGGGGACGACAAGGCGCCGCCGCTCAAAGCGGTGCTGGAAGGCCCCTACGAGCCTGAACAATTGCCGTCGCAACTGATTCGTCCGGAGAATGGCCGGCTGCTCTGGCTGGTGGACCAGACGGCCGCCCGCATGCTTTCTCCAAGAGAGGCACAATAAACTACCATGGCGTCCAACACAGTTTTTCTATTCGACGTGGACAACACGCTGCTGGATAACGATCACGTCACAGCCGACCTGAAGCGCCACCTGCAAACCGAGGTTGGCGAGGATCGATCCCATCGTTATTGGGAATTCTTCGAAGCCATTCGCGCGGAATTGGGCTACGCCGATTACCTGGGTGCGTTGCAGAAATACCGCATGGCCTACCCGCGCGATCCGCGGCTGATGGCCGTTTCGTATTTTCTGATGCGCTATCCGTTCGCCAATCGCCTGTTCCCCGGATCGCTCGACGCCGTGCAACACGTCTCCAAAGGCGGCACCGCGGCGATTCTCTCCGACGGCGACGTGGTGTTTCAGCCGCACAAAGTCTATCGTTCCGGTCTGTATGAAGAATTCAACGGCCACGTCCTGATCTATGTCCACAAGGAGTTGGAGATGGACGATGTGGAGCAGCGCTTCCCCGCCGAGCATTACGTGATGTTCGATGACAAGCTGCGCATCCTGGAAGCCATGAAGAAGATTTGGAAATCGCGCCTCACTACGGTGTTTGTGCGGCAAGGGCATTATGCCCGCGATCCGAAAGCGCTGGCGCAATATCCGCCGGCCGATGTCACTCTGGAGCGAATCGGCGATCTGGTGAACCACGATGTCGCCAGCCTGCGCGCCGCTGCCGGCCAGCCAAAACATGAGGGTACGAGTGCCTGAAGAAGGCCCGCACCGCGCCACTTATATGCGCGTGGAACATCGTTTGCTCGCTCTCGCGTTCGGCGGCATTCCGCTCGCGATGGCGCAGACCAATAACTCGGTGGAGAACATGTTCAAGCCGGTCTCCACGCCCGCGCAGCACATCGTCGATGTGTCCATTCTGGTTCTGGCGATTTGCGCCGTTATTTTCCTGATCGTCGGTGGTTTGCTTGCCTACACCCTGGTGCGTTATCGCCGCCGCAGCGTGACGGATGAGCACGAACCTGCGCAGGTCTACGGCAGCAACCAGATCGAAATCGCCTGGACCGTGCTCCCCATCATCGTCGTCCTGGTGCTCACCATGGCGACAGCCCGCGTCATTTCCGCCATACAAAACCGCGCGAATCCGGCGGACGCGTTGCAGGTTACCGTCGTGGGCCATCAATGGTGGTGGGAGTTCCGCTATCCAGGCTTGGGAATTGTAACCGCTAACGAGTTGCACGTTCCAGCCAGCACCGCAACGATCCAGAAGCTGACGTTCTTGAAGCTGCAATCCGCCGACGTGGCGCACAGTTTCTGGGTGCCGCGCCTCGCCGGCAAAACCGACGTGATTCCCGGGCGGGTAAATACCATGTGGCTGGAGCCGAAGCAGACCGGTACTTACCTCGGCAACTGCGCGGAGTATTGCGGCACGCAACACGCCAACATGTTGCTGCGCGTGATCGTGCATACGCCGGAGGAGTTCGAACAATGGGCCGCGCAACAAAAGACGGCTGCCGTTGTCGACCCTCAGGTTCAGAACGGACGCGCGTTGTTCCTGTCGCTCTCGTGCGTGAATTGCCATACCGTCAGCGGCACAACGGCGGCTGGAACATTCGGCCCGGATCTGTCGCACCTGATGGGCCGCGAGACTCTCGCATCGGGCGCGATTCCCAACGGCGTCACCAACCTGCGCTCCTGGATTCAAGATCCTCAGGCGATCAAGCCCGGGAATCTGATGCCTAACATGCAACTCAACGACAAGGAACTCGACCAGGTGGTAGCGTACCTGGGATCGCTGAAATAGGCCCAAGATCATGGCGACTGCCGACTATCCTCTGGAACAACCCCACCGGGCGACGAAGGAATTCTCGCTGCCCAGCGTGCTCCACGAGTGGATTGTCACCGTGGACCACAAGAAGCTGGGCATCATGTACATCGTTGCCTCTTTGTTCTTCTTTGTGGTTGCCGGATTGATGGCCGCCGTCATGCGCGCCCAGTTGGCTATTCCGAACAACACCCTGGTGCCGCCCGAGGTTTTCAACCGCCTGTTCACCATGCACGGAACCAGCATGGTTTTCCTGGTGGGCATGCCGTTCCTCGCCGGCCTCGCCAATTACCTTGTCCCGCTGATGATCGGCGCGCGCGACATGGCCTTCCCGCGCCTCAACGCGTTTGGTTTCTGGATTTTTCTCTTCGGCGGCTGCCTGCTCTACTTCAGCTACATCGCCGGCGAAGGTTTGGCCGGCCACGGCAGCGCTCCGGACGTCGGTTGGTTCGCGTACTCGCCCCTCACCGAACGCGCCTTCTCGCGCGGCAGCAGCACCGATTATTGGACCCTGAGCATTCTGGTCGCCGGCATCGGAAGCCTTGCCAGCGCCATCAACGTCATCGCCACGGTGTTCACCATGCGCGCCAAGGGAATGACACTGTTGCGCATGCCGCTCTTCGTCTGGCTGCTGCTGGTGGTCTCCGGCATGATCCTGATCGTGATGCCGCCGCTCAGCGCCGCGCAGATCATGTTGCTGCTCGATCGTTATCTCGGAGCCCACTTCTTCGATACGCAGGCCGGTGGTTCGGCCGTCTTGTGGCAGCACTTTTTCTGGATCTTCGGCCATCCCGAAGTGTACGTGCTCATCTTGCCGGGCTTTGCCTGTGCCTCGGAAATCATCCCGGTGTTCTCCCGCAAGCCGATGTTCGGACGCGCGGCCATGATCGGCGCAACGGTCTCCATCGCCTTCCTCAGCCTGGGCGTTTGGGCGCATCACATGTTCGCCGTCGGGATGTCGGCGCGGTCCAACATGTTTTTCGCCGCCTCCACCATGATGGTCGGCGTCCCCACAGGTATAAAGATCTTCAACTGGCTCGGCACCATGTACGGGGGAAAAATCCGCTTCGACACGCCGATGTTGTGGTGCATCGGGTTCCTGTTCCAGTTCCTGATCGCCGGGCTAACCGGCGTAATGCTCGCCGTTGCGCCATTCGACTGGCAGCTCACCGATTCGTATTTCGTCGTAGCGCACTTCCACTACGTCTTGCTCGGCGGCCTGCTGTTCACCTACTTCGGGGCGATCTATTACTGGTTCCCCAAGGCCACCGGCAGAATGCTCAGCGAGAAACTGGGCAAGTGGCACTTCTGGCTGCTGGTGATCGGCTTCCATCTCACTTTCGACACGTTGCATTTCCCCGGCCTGCTCGGCATGCCGCGCCGGATCTATACGTATCCGACCGGCCGAGGTTGGGATACCTTGAACCTGGTCGCTTCCATCGGCGTGGTGTTCCAGGCCGCTGCGATTCTCTGTTTCGTCTGGAACATTGTTCAGGCGCTGCGAAAAGGAAAAGAAGCCGGCGACGATCCCTGGGATGCCTGGACGCTCGAGTGGGCCACCACTTCGCCGCCACCGGAATATAATTTTGTGACTATCCCTGAGATCCGCAGCAGCCGGCCGCTGTGGGATCGAAAACATCCGGAAGATCCGGATTGGAAATACGAATGAGCTCCATCGCGACAACGCCAAATATCGAGTGGAAGATGCCCGACCGCGGTCGTGTCGGCGTCATCTGCCTGATCACTACCGAGACGGCGCTGTTCACCATCTTTGTTGTCGCTTATCTCTTTTACATCGGCAAGAGCCTCACCGGGCCGTATCCGAAAGACGTTCTCGAATTCCCCGTGTGGGCCACTATTGCACTGCTGTCCAGCAGCCTCACCGTTTTCATGGCGGAGCACTCCGTGAAGCACGGCCGCATGGGCGCATTCAAATTGTGGCTCGGCGTAACCATCCTGTTGGGCGCGGAGTTTCTGCGCCAGACCGGCATCGAGTGGTATCAGCTTATCGAGCACGACCATCTCACCATCACCACCAATCTGTTCGGCACCACCTTCTACTCGCTGGTGGGATTGCACGCCAGCCACGTCACCATCGGACTCATCTTGCTTCTGCTCACCTTCCTGATCAGCTTGGGCGGCGGCATGAAGTCGCAAGCGCGGCGTTTCGAGTTCCTCTCCTGGTACTGGCATTTCGTCGACGCAATCTGGATCGTGGTGTTCACCGTGGTTTACATCGTCGGAAGGTAATCGAATCCTATGGCACACGAACACGAAGAACATCCGCCAGATTCGATCGAGATGCCGGCGCCCACTGCCTGGCCCTTCGTCACGGCATTCGGCATCGCGCTGCTGGTGGCCGGACTGGTGACGCATCCCGCGGTGGGCGCCGTCGGCTTCGTGGTCCTGCTGCGCGGCGCAGTCGGATGGTGGCGCGACGTTCTGCCAAAAGAAAAACACGAGTGGGTGCATGTGCCCGCTGCCGAGCGCGTAACGCCTGTTCTGGTTGCCGCGCGATCAGTGGACCATCTGCGCGTAGGCACCGGCGGTCACCGCGTTCGCATTCCAGCCGAAATTCACGCCTATTCCGCGGGCTTCAAAGGCGGCATTGCGGGCGGCGTTGCCATGGCCGTAGTGGCCAGCATCTTCGGCCTCATCTCGCACGGCAGCATCTGGTATCCCATCAATCTGCTGGCCGCCGGCGTCGTGTCATCGCTGGCCGGCGCGGATTACCAACACCTCCGGCAATTCAGCGCGACCGGACTGCTGGCCGGCGTTATCATGCACGGCATCATGTCGCCGCTGGTTGGAGTGCTGTACGCCGTGCTTCTTCCCATGTTTCCCCGGCGCGCCGGTTTGTGGAGCGGGTTGATCACGCCGGTGGTTTGGTCGGCATTGATTGCTTCCACGCTGAACATCATCAATCCTACGCTCAATGAGCGAGTGGATTGGACCTGGTTCGTCGCGTCGCAGGTCGCCTTCGGATTGGTGTGCGGCTACGTGGTGGCGCGCTCGCAAAAAATCGAGACCATGCAATCCTGGACTCTCTCCGCCCGCGCGGGCATGGAAGCGCCTTCCGATGAAGAGGGCAAAGAATGAGGATACTCTCCACCCTCGCGTGCTCCTCCGCCCTGGGGCTACTCTGCCTCACCACCGGATGTGGCGGAGCCGAGGAGCAGGCGCTATTGCCGGAGCAGGTCGCCGATTTCCAGAGGTTGTACGGAGAAAACTGCTCTGGCTGCCACGGACCAGACGGCCGCAACGGCGCGGGCCCGCAGCTCAACGATGCGGTCTATCAGGCGCTCGTCAACAAAGAGATTTTGCAGAACGTAATCTCGAAGGGCCGGCCAGGCACGCCCATGCCGGCGTTCGCCAAAAGCGCGGGCGGAACGTTGACCGATAAACAAATTGAGATCCTGGCCGACAATATGCAGCAGAAGTGGAGCAAGCCCGATCAATTCGCCGGCGTCGCGATTCCGCCTTACACGGCGAACACCGCGGGCGATGTGCAGCACGGCGCCGCGGTCTTTCGGATTCAGTGCCTCGCCTGTCACGGCGTGGAAGGCCGGGGAGGACCAATCGCCGGAGCGATCACCGATCCGATGTACCTCGCGCTCGCCAGCGACCAACTGCTCCGCACCACGGTGATCATCGGCCGCCCCAGCCACGGCATGCCGGACTTCCGCCGTTCGGGGAAGCCGATCGCGCCACAGGACATCACCGACGTCGTGGCCTGGTTAGTGTCGCATCGCACCCAGCCGGCAGCGCTATCCGCCGCGGCCCCGCCGAAAGGAGGAACCGCTCAATGATGGAAGCGCACGAAGGAAAGCGCTCCGTGTCCCGCCGTAATTGGCTTGTTCGCATGGGCCTCGCGCTCAATGCCATCGCCGCGGCGTTGGTCGGCATTCCCATCCTCGGCTACGTGGTGAGCGGACTTACCGGACGCAAGCTCGAAGACACCTGGATTCCGCTGGGGCCAGTGACGGATTTTCCCGAAGGCGAAACGCGCTTAGCTACCTACCGCAATCCATTCACTCGACCATGGGACGGCGAGACGGGCAACATCCCCTGTTGGGTTCGCCACATCGAAGGCGACAAGTTTCAGGTCTTCGCCATCAACTGCACGCACCTCGGATGCCCCGTGCGCTGGTTCCCCGGGTCGCACTTGTTTATGTGTCCCTGCCACGGCGGCTCTTTTTATGAAGATGGATCGCGTGCGGCCGGCCCACCTCCGCGCGGCCTTTTCGAATACAAATACAAACTCGAAAACGGCAAGTTGATCGTTCTCGGCGGGCATCTTCCGAACCTAGCCCAACCGCTTTCTTCGAAGAACTGCCCCGGCGCGCAGCCGGCGAGCGACCGCCTGATACAAATCGATGGAGGCTCCCGGCCATGCTGAAGTCCATTGCGTGCTGGCTGGAAGAGCGCCTCCACATCAAGAAATTGTTCGAGGCCACGGCCGGCCACAAAGTTCCGCCGAGCACCAACAGTTGGTTTTACGTCTTCGGCAGCGGCACGCTGGTCTGCTTCGTTCTGCAGATCATAACCGGCATCTGCCTGGCGTTCGTTTACGTGCCGTCCACTGAACACGCCTGGACTAGCCTGCAATACCTGAACCACGAGCAGTACCTCGGCTGGTTCCTGCGCGCCGTGCACAATTGGGGATCCAACTTCATGATCGCGATCATGACCTTGCATCTCGTCCAAACGTTCCTGTTCGGTGCGTACAAATATCCGCGGGAGCTCACCTGGGTCTCCGGCTGCATTCTGTTTCTCTGCACGCTGGGCATGGGCTTCACCGGCCAGATACTGCGTTTCGACCAGGACGCGTACTGGGGCTTGGGCATCGGCGCTTCCATCATGGGGCGCATGCCGGTAATTGGCGCCGACTTGGTGCACGTCGTTCTTGCCGGACCGATCATCGCCGGCGAAACGCTTTCCCGTTTCTTTACGCTGCACGTCTTCGTGATTCCCGGACTGATCCTGGCCATCGTCAGCCTGCATCTACGGCTGGTGCTGCTCAAGGGCATCAACGAATATCCGAAACCCGGCGTGCTGGTACGAAGGGAAAGCTACGTACAGGAATACGAGGAGCACGTGCACAAGGAAGGCGTGCCGTTCGTTCCGCACGTCATCGGCAAGGACCTGATATTCGGCGGATTTCTGCTCATCGCGATTTGCGCCTGCGCGGTTTACTTCGGCCCAGCGGGCCCGGCCGGTCCACCGAATCCGACGCTGATCCACACCGCTCCGAAGCCGGACTTCTACTTCCTGGCGATCTTTGCATCGCTTGCGTTGCTGCCGGCGTACATGGAAACTTTCCTGCTGCTGGTGGCGCCGGTGATCGGCATCGCGGTGCTGATCCTGCTTCCCTTTTACTCCGGCACTGGCGAGAAGAGTTACCGGCGCAGGCCGATTGCGGTGCTGGTGGTGATCGTCGCATTCCTGTCGCTTGGCTTGCTCGCCTGGCTGGGAACGTATTCGCCGTGGTCGCCCAAAATGGAGGCCTGGAGCAGCTTGCCGATTCCTCCGCCTCTGCTGAAAGGCCGATCGCCATTGCAGTTGGAAGGCGCGTTGCTGATCCAGAGCAAGCAATGCCACAACTGCCACAGCCTGGGCGGCGAGGGTGGAATGCGCGGCCCGGCGCTCGATGTAGTGGCCACGCGGCTGACGCGCGATCAACTGATCCGCCAGGTGATTCAAGGCGGCGGCAACATGCCGGCATACGGCAAGAACCTGAGACCCGCCGAAGTCGAGGCGCTGGTTTCATTCATGGAGACACTGCGGCCGAACTATCAACCGGCCGCACACGACTTCAGCCGCTGAGAGAAGTATGGATCCAGTAGCGGCAGCAGTACTCGCGTCCTGGAGACTTGACCTCAGACTCCTGTGCCTGCTCGCATTAGCCGCCTGGATTTACGCGCGCGGCTGGCGGCAATTGCATCGCGACATGCCGCAGCGCTATCCGCTGTCGCGGCTGATCGCTTTTCTCGCCGGGCTGGTGTTTGTCTTCATCGCACTGGCATCGCCACTCGATGCTTTTGGTGGACTGCTGCTCCAAGTACACATGATCCAGCATCTGTTGCTGCTCATGGTTGCGCCCGCGCTGATCCTGTTCGGCCAGCCGGTGCTCGCGTTTATGCGCGGGCTGCCGCGGAGCTGGTTGAAGGAGGGGATCGGTCCATTCCTGACGTGGCCCGCCTTGCGCCGCTTCGGCCGGGCGATCACTCATCCGGCAGTCTGCTGGATGGCGATGGCGGTGGCGATCGTATTCTGGCACCTGCCGCGATTCTACGAACTCGGCCTGCGATCGCAAGCGTGGCATGAGGTGCAGCACGCGTGTTTCTTCTCGGCGGCGACGCTGTTCTGGTGGCCAGTGGTCCAGGTTTGGCCAGGTCATGCGAGGTGGCACCGCGGTGCGATGATCCCATACCTGATTGCAGCGGACCTGGTGAACACAGCACTGTCGGCGTACTTGAGTTTTTCGGATCACGTTGTATATCCCAGCTACTTACTCGCACCACGACTCGGCGGCATTTCCGCGCTCGACGATCAGGCAACGGCCGGCGCGATCATGTGGGTGCCGGGCTCCGTCGCTTTTTTGCTGCCGGCGGTGATTCTTACGGTCCAGTTATTTAATCCCGCTCCCTCACGGTCGCGGCTCGGTTACGGTAAACAATCGAAACCGAGCCGTGACCGTCAGGGAGCGGTTGCACGGGATTTTCTCCAACTCCCCATCGTGCGCCACCGCTACTTCCGACGCATCGCCCAAACCGTGATGCTCGTTCTCGCAGCCGCTGTCGTCATCGACGGCCTGTTCGGAACCCAAGTGGCCCCGATGAATCTCGCCGGCGTACTGCCGTGGACCTACTGGCGCGGTTTCGCAGTGATCGCGCTTTTAACTTGCGGCAACCTCTTTTGCATGGCCTGCCCGTTCACTCTGCCGCGCGACCTGGGCCGCCGATTCCTGCCCGCGCGTCACCGCTGGCCCCCGTGGCTTCGTTCGAAATGGATCGCCATCGTTCTGCTGCTCGCCTATCTCTGGGCGTACGAGGCTTTCAGCTTGTGGGACAGCCCGTGGTGGACCGCCTGGATCGTGATCGGCTACTTCACCACGGCATTCGTCGTCGATGGCCTGTTTCAGGGCGCGAGCTTCTGCAAGTATGTCTGCCCGATCGGACAATTCCATTTCGTCAACTCGCTCGTTTCGCCACTCGAGGTGAAGGTGAAGGAGCCGAAGATCTGCGATTCGTGCAGCACCCACGATTGCCTGCACGGAAACGAGCAGCAGCGCGGTTGCGAGCTGAATCTGTTCCAGCCGACGAAACACGGCAACTTCGATTGCACCTTCTGTCTCGATTGCGTCCACGCCTGCCCGCAGGACAACGTCGGCATTCTGCGCGTCGCTCCGGCGAGCACGCTGCTCAAGGACCGGCGCCTGTACAAGCGCAAAGACGTGATCGCGCTGGCGATGATTCTGGTCTTCGGCGCGTTCGTCAACGCCGCCGGCATGACCGGCCCAGTGATGATGTGGTTGCAACGGCTCGGCAGCATGAAGATGGTTTACTATGCTGCTGCGCTTCTCCTTCCAGCGCTGCTGGTCTGGCGCTCCGGCGAGATCACCCGCCGCTTCATGCTGGCGCTGGTTCCAATCGGCTTCAGCATGTGGACCGCCCATTTCCTATTCCACTTGCTCAGTGGTTGGAGTCCTCCGTTGCAGATCCTGCTGCTCGACGGCGGCCTGCTGTTGACGCTGTACCTGATCTGGCGCATTGCCGCCGGTCTGAATCACCGCATCCCATGGGCCACTCTCGCGGTCGCTCTTTACTGCGCCGGCATCTGGATACTTTCGCAGCCCATGCAGATGCGCGGAATGGTGATGAACTGATGCGCACATTCGCCGCACTACTCCTGCTGACAGCTCCGTCGCTATTCGCCGACGGAGGGACCGTTCAGTTACGGAAAGAAGTTGGCCCGTACCTTATAACTGTCTTCACCGCGCCGGAGGACATCAGCGTACTTATCCAGAATCGCACGAGCCTGCAGCCGATTCTCGACGCCGACGTGCTGATCCGCATCGGCGAAACTCAACTCCACGCCACGCATCAGGCTGCGCAAAACAAGCTGCTCTACGCCGCGCCGCTTGCCGCAGAAGAGCCCGGGAAGTTGGACTTCACTATCGACGTGAACCACGGTTCTATCGTCTCCGGCACGCTGAACATCGCGCAGCCCGCGCCGATGCTTGCTTCCAATTGGGAGTATCTCGCGCTGCCTCCCGTCTTCATCCTGCTCTTCGCCGTGCGCGAGTGGCTGGTCCGGCGCAGGGCTATACTGGTTCGGTAATGCCTCTCCGAAAACTCGCACTCAGCCTGCTCCTGCTGGCCTTCATGGCCGTTGCTCAAGACACTGCGCTGGACCGCTACGTGGCGCAGCGCGACTCGGTTTACGGCTGGCGGCTAGCCAGCACCATTCTGGGCGACGGTTATACGACCTATGTACTGGATCTCACCTCGCAGCAATGGAGGACCGACAAGGACGTCGATCATCCAGTTTGGAAGCACTGGCTCACCATCACCAAACCGGAGCAGGTGCGCAGCAGCAAGGCTTTCCTCTACATCGGCGGAGGAAGCAACAACGACGTGATGCCATCCAAACCGTCGGCGCGCGCCCAGCGGATCGTCAACGAGACGGGCTCGGTGGTCGCCGAACTCGGCATGGTGCCGAATCAGCCGCTGCGCTTTACCGACTCTTCCGATCAGGCGCGCACTGAGGACAACATCATCGCCTACTCGCGCGTGAAGCATTTCGAGACCAAGGACGACACCTGGCTCGTGCGCCTCGCGATGGTGAAGAGCGGAGTGCGCGCCATGGATGCGGTCCAGGAATTTCTGGCGAGCCAGGCCGGTGGCCGGATCAAGATCGACGGCTTCGTGGTGGCGGGCGGCTCGAAGCGCGGCTGGACCACCTGGCTGGTCGGCGCAGTGGACAAGCGCGTGGTGGCCATTATTCCGCTGGTGATCGACGCGCTGAACAGCGAAGCAATTACCAAGCATCATTTCGAAGCGTACGGATTCTTCTCGCCGTCGCTGAAGGACTACGTTAACCAGGGTATCTTTCCGCATCGCATTGGGACGCCGGAATACCGGGCCGTTCTGGAGATCGAAGATCCGTACGAGTATCGCGATCGGCGGCAGTTGCGGATACCGAAGTTCATGATCGACGCGTCGGGCGATCAGTTTTTCCTGCCGGATGGTTCGCAGTTTTACTATGCGGATTTGCCGGAGGAGAAGCATATTCGCTACGTTCCGAATGTCAAACACAACCTGGAAGGGTCGGACTCGACCGATAGCATGATCGCGTTCTATCAGGCGGTGTTGAGCAAGACGCCGCGGCCGAAGTTTTCCTGGTTGAAGCGGAAGGACGGGTCGCTTGTGGTGACGCCTGTGGATCAGCCTACGGAAGTCAATCTCTGGCAGGCTACCAATCCTGATGCGCGCGATTTCCGTGTGGACACGATCGGGAAGGCTTATACGTCTACGCCGTTGGTGCGCGCTAAGGACGGGACCTATGTTGGGAAGGTGAAGAAGCCGGTCAAGGGGTTCACGGCTTTCTTTGTTGAGATGGTGTATCCGGGGCCGGGGAAGTCTCCTTTCAAATTTACTACCGAGGTTAGCGTGGTGCCGGATGTTTTGCCGTACCGGTGGGAGGATGCGGCGAAGAAGTATGCGGGTACGGCGCCGGGGCCCAAGTCCACGAATTGAACCCGCTCCCTTACGGTCACGGCTCGGTTTGGGGTTGTGAACGCGTTACCGTCA
>DASQGY010000322.1:0-11614 GCA_035632375.1 Bryobacteraceae bacterium
TAACTGGCTTCCGTTCTAACTTGTGTTCGCAGGAGTGCGAACACGGCACGCACGAGTGCGTGCGCTACTTAAATCGGTCGAACCATGCCACTGTCCGCTCTATCGAATCCAGGCGATGTTTCGGCTCGCGGAATCCGTGTCCTTCGCGGGGATAGCGGACCAGTTCCGCCTGAATGCCACGTTGGCGTAACGCGGTGAACATCTGCTCCGCTTGAGTGATGTGTACGTCGTTGTCGTTTTCACCGTGCAGGAACATGGTGGGCGTGGTCGCGTTTTTCACGTGCGCGAGCGGGGACCATTTCCAGAGCAGCGCGTAGTTGTCGTCGGCCCAGGGAAAGCCGCTGAATTCTGCGTGAATCAAATCCTGGTAGAGGGATGTGGCATAGAAACTGATCAGGTCGGAAACGCTGGCGGCGGAAACGGCGGCCTTGAATCGAGTGGTTTGGGTGATCACCCAGTTGGTCATGAAGCCGCCGTAGCTTCCGCCGGTGACGAAGAGGCGTGCCGGATCGATGTTCGGGTGCGTGGCCAGGACTTTGTCGACGCCGGCCATTAAGTCCCGGTAATCGCCGCCGCCCCAGTTGTTGACGCATCCATCGGAGAATTTTTGGCCATAGCCCGAGCTGCCTCGCGGATTGATGGCCAGCACCGCATAGCCGCGTCCTGCGTAGAACTGCGCCGCGGCATTGAAGGCGTACCCGAACTGGCCGTGCGGGCCGCCGTGTATGGTCAGGATCATGGGCGTTCGCCCGGAGGCATTGAGGGCGGGGTAGAGCCAGCCTTGCACCGCTGTGCCGTCGAAGCTTGTGAATTGGACTTCTTGCGGTTTCGTGAGTTGATGGCCGCTGACGAACGCGGCGTTGATATGGGTCAACTGAACTGGCTCCCTGGCGCCTGGTCCGGCATGGAATAATTCGGCGGGCATTTCTGGAGTGCTCATGGTGAACGACATTGAGCCATCGGCCGCTACCGAGAGTCCGCCGACCTGCGTCCCTTTGCCCATTCCGCACGAGGTCTCGCTGGTGCTCACGAAGGTGCGGCAAACCAGGACGCTGCCGTGATCGCCCACGGTATAGACGATACTCTTGTTGTCCGGCGACCAGGCGATGCCCGAGGTCCGGCGGTCCAGCGGTCCGTTCAGTTCCTTGCCAGCGCCGCCCGCGGAAGGAATCAGCCACGCATGCGCATCCTCCGCGACGCTGTCGATGGTGGTGATCTTGCGCTTGGTGGCGGTGTATGCGATCCAACGGCCGTCGGGCGAAATGCGCGGATCGGTCTCGACGCCGGGCGTATTGGTGAGCTGGCGGACGGCGCCGGTCTGGACGTTGACGGCGAAGATGTCGTAGTTCAGCAGAGCGTCGGGATCGGGCTGGTGGTTGGAGAGAAAAATTATTTCACGGCCGTCGCCTCCCCAGTCGATGGTGTGTTCGTCGCGATCGCCCATGGTAAGCGGGTGGGGAGTGCCTCCGGAGGCGGAGACCGTGTAGATGTGTGACCGGCGATTGTCGGAGAGCGATGTGCGGCTCTTGTAGAGAATGCGTGTGACGACGAGCGGGTCCTGCGCGGGCGGATCGGGGTCCATGGTTCCGGCGAAAGCGATTTGCTTGCCATCGGGCGACCAGGCCAGCATGTTGCCGGCACGAGACAGGAAGCTGTTCGAGCGCCGATAGCTGCAAACGCGCGTCAACTGGCCTGTTCCTACGTCCAAGGTCTGGATTGCATTGTTGGCGATGAATGCGATGCGCCCGCCGTCAGGTGACCATCGCACGCTGGCCGTTCCTTGTGGCGCACCTTTGAGCGGTGTGGGATCGCCACCGGTTACCCCTATGCGAAAGAGCTGCGTGGTTGTCTTATTCGCCGCGAGATCCACCGCGGCCACGGAGAACACGATGGTCTTGCCGTCGGGCGACGGGGCGATGTCGCTGATAGTCTTGACGGCGAGCGTGTCGGCGGCGGAGAAGGGACGCTGCTCGGCGAACACAGTCAGAATGGGCGAGACGATGCCGAGGACAAGGAGAAGGGTACGTTTCATGAAAGGCCTGATTACTTCTCGGCCATTGTACCTCTAGGGTTTGCGTGCCGCGTCCGTTACTTCGCCGGTAACTGGAATTCCACGCATCTCACGGCTTTGCCCGCCAGACTCACTTCGATCACCGCGTTGACCAAGTCCCTCTGCCCCAAGAATTGGAGCGCGGCCTGGAAGAGAGCCCGCTGCAGCGCCGGCGCGGCGTTGGGAACCAGGACAATGAGGCCGGGGTGCAACTCCATCTTGCTGAAGAGCCGCATGAAGTCCACACGGTTGTTGGTGACGAACGCGAATTCGTCTTTAACAATGCGCTCCGCCAGTACCCAGTCGGGCTTGCCGCTGAGGCCGAGATGGTTGACGTGGGTTGCCTCAAAGCCGGCATCGTGCGCCAGCCCCACGAGTGACTCATGCAGGCACTCATCGATCAAAAACCTCATGCCGTCGAAAGCAGACTGCTCAGAGAGAAGGATCTCTTCACTCGCGGTTTCCTGCCATGCCACGGACGGCGGCTGGGACGCCCACGCCTTGGAAAAGCCCGCATGTATAAGGGCGCGGCGGCAATTCTCTTCCGGTCCAATGTTGGGTAGCCCTCAAGAATTTCGTCAACAGTCGCGCCCTGAGCAAGCATGTCGGCCACCAGATCTACCGGAATACGGGTTCCCTTGAAAACCGGAGTTCCTTGCATGATGTCTGGATCGCGGACCACCATTTGCTCGATCCGGGCGAAATGCTTCAACTGGCTCTCCACCTTGCGTCGGGCCGGCCCGATTTCGATGCGTAGCGCGGTTCCATTGCCCACAGGCAAATCGCCAGTTTTTGGAGATCGCTGAATCAAGTCCGCAATGTCTCGTCTGGCTCCTACAGGCAGGAGTCGCAGACCATCGGCTTCGAGTTGAAGGAAGATGAGCTGTTCTTTAGTGAGCAAGCGACGAACCGTTGCGCCTGAACGCGCGGTGCGGGGACGGATCAATCTACTGTCGATCGCTTTGTGAACCGCAGCCAGCGGTAATCCGGTGAGGACGGCGGCTTGCGAAGGTGTGTATCCAACCATGCTTAATTCTACACTGTACAGAGAAGAATTACACACTAGAGAGCGCTTTTGGCGGGACTGGGCAACGTCTTGCGCTATCATTGTGGTCTCGCGGGCGCATCCCATGAGTTCCTTAGCAGAACAGCTCAAATCGTGCGGTGTGGTCGGGGCCGGTGGCGCCGGATTTCCCACCTATGTCAAGGCGCAGAGCGAAGTAGAATACCTGCTGATCAATGGCGCGGAGTGCGAACCGCTGCTGCACAAAGACTACGAGTTGATGAAGAACTGTGCGGCGGGAGTGGTGGAAGGGGCCAAGCTGCTGCGATCTGCGACGAAGGCCCGCCATGCGCGATTCGGCATCAAGACCAAAAACGCCGCGGCCGTCGAGGCGATTCAAGGCTGCCTCAACGGGACGGACATGGATACCGTGCTGCTCGGCGATTTTTATCCTTCGGGCGACGAATTTGAGCTGGTCTACAGCGCCACAGGGCGGCTAATTCCGCCCGCTGGGATTCCGTTGGCGGTCGGCTGCGTGGTGGCCAACGTCGAGACGTCGTATAACATTGGGCGGGCCGCCGATGGGCATCCGGTGACGCACAAATTCCTGTCGGTGACCGGCGCGGTGAAAAATCCAAAATCGTTTTGGGCGCCGGTGGGCACCAGTTTCCGCGAGTTGATCGCCGCTGCCGGAGGCGCAACGGCCGGCGAGTTCGGTTTTTTCGTCAGCGGCATTATGATGGGCCAGCTTTCGTTCGATCTTGACGACGTAGTCACCAAGACCACGTGCGGCCTGATCGTCCTGCCGCGCGATCATTACCTGATAATGCGCAAGGAACGCCCGCAGCAATCGATGCGGCGCATCGGCAAGTCGGCCTGCGACCAGTGCAGTTTCTGTACCGAATTCTGTCCACGCTATTTGCTCGGCTACGATGTTCAGCCGCACAAGGTGATGCGTTCGTTGGGATTCACTCAGTCCGGCGCGGCGCTGTGGAATCAATCCGCGGAGCTATGTTGCGCTTGCGGCTTGTGCACTTTGTACGCTTGCCCGGAAGACCTGTATCCAAAAGAAGCTTGCGACCAATCGAAGCGCGACCTGCGCGAGGCCGGGACCAAGTACGTGCAGAAGAACGCGCCGCTGGTGCATCCCATGAAGGATTCCCGTCGCGTTCCGCTATCGATGTTGCGCAAGCGTTTGAAGGTGGAACAATATGAGGCCGAAACACCGTTCGAGGAAATCGAGGTTTTGCCATCCTCCGTGCGGATTCTGCTGAAGCAGCACGCCGGAGTGCCTGCCGCGGCGCTGGTCAAGGCCGGGGCCAAGGTGAAAAGCGGACAGAAGATCGCCGACGTTAAAGCCAGCGAGTTGGGCGTTGCGATCCATGCCAGCATCGCGGGCACGGTGCGGGCGGTAACCGAGACGGCGATCGAAATTGCCGGATGAAGGAGAATTTGTGGCGCGGAATTCCATCGGACTGATCGAATTGGGAAGCATCGCGGCGGGCTTTGAAGTCTGCGATGCGATGCTGAAGACGGCGGACGTCGAGTTGCTGCTCTCACGCAGTATCTGTTCGGGCAAGTACATGGTGCTGATCCGCGGTGATGTCGCCGGCGTGGAGTCCAGCGTGAAGGCCGGATCGCAGGTGGGGCACTTTTCGATCATCGACACCTTCGTCATCCCCAATGTCCACGACGCCATCTTTCCAGCGCTCAGCGGCGCGAACAAAGTGGATGCGCTGGAAGCTTTGGGAATCATCGAATCGTTTTCAGTCGCGTCGTTGATTGAAGCAGCGGACGTGGCGGTGAAATCGGCGGACGTCACGCTGATCGAAATCCGGATGGCCATGGCGCTGGGCGGCAAAGCGTTTGTCACCTTGACAGGGTCCGTGGCAAATGTCCGCAGCGCGGTGGAAGCGGGCGCGGCAGTGGTGGCGGCCAAAGGATTGCTGACGAACAAAGTGGTGATTCCCCGGCCGCGTCCGGAATTGCTGCGTGAGATGATCTAACTAGCCCTGAACATCATGAAGTTGCTCGTCCTGCTTACCTCGCTTTGCTATCCTCTGCTGGCCGCGAAGCCGGTGCTGATCGTGTCCGACGGCGCGCCGATCCGCATCCTCGCAGTGCAATTGAAAGCGCACGGTATCCAGAGCGAGACAGTCGGCGAAGACGCTATACCGGCCAATCTTTCTTCCTACCCGGCGTTGCTCGTCTATGTCCACAGCGTGCTGGCCGCGCCCGCCGAGAAGGCGTACATGGCCTATGCCAACGCGGGCGGCAAGCTGATCGTGCTTCACCATTCCATCAGTTCGCAAAAACGCCAGAATCCCAACTGGCTGGCTTTCCTGGGTGTCAAACTTCCGGAAGGCGACGTGTCCGAAGGCGGCTACAAATTCTACGATCCGGTGAGCCTGACGCTCGTGAATCTGGCGCCGAAGGACTGGATCACTACACACGATGTGCACTGGGAATCGCGCGCCGAGTACCGTGGCGAGGACCGCGATGCAATCCAATTTCCCGCAACCGAAGTCTACGTGAACCACGTGCTGGAAGGGACGCGAACGGTTCTGCTCGGCTTCAAGTTCCGCGAGGAGAAATCGGGTGTTACCTACACGCAAGACACCGCCGGCTGGTACAAAAAGGCCGGAAAGGGCTGGGTGATGTACTTCATGGCCGGCCACTCCGGAAAAGAATTCGAAGACCCGGCCTACGCGCAGATCCTGGTGAACGCCGTGAACTTCAAGCCCTGAACGCCCTTATTGGTGCGGCTGATCGCCAATCGGCTTCTTGTTAGCAATTTCATTGTAGGCGTCGTGCACCTGCGCCGGGAGTCCAGGCCCGACCCAATTCTTGACGCTGTCCGGAAGTTGAATGCTGGTGATTTGCTTGTTGTCTTCCTTCTTCACCAGATCGTCCAGTTTCTTGCCGCTCTTGACCGCCGCCTGCACCGCCTTGTGCAACTCCAGCATGAACGCCCGTTGACCGCTCATGACGTCCTTACCGCCAGCCGGCCCATGTCCGGGCAACACATGTTCGACATCCAGCTTCATGGCGCCGTCCACAACCTTGGGCCAGTTGCCGATGTTCCCGTCGGCGGTGTAGTTGTAGGGGCCGTTGACGATCGCGTCGCCGGTGCAGAGGACCTTTTCCTTAGGCAGATAGACGAAACCGTCGCCGCGGGTGTGCGCCCATCCGAAGAACCGAAACTCCACGCGCCGCGCACCGTCGGTCATCACATGTGGACTGTCGGTGAAGGTCTCCTTGGGAGGCTCGGCTGTATCGCGCTTCAGCTCGGCCACGTCTTTGCGCTGTTTCGCGGTGGACTGCCAACGAGCCGGCTCGTAGCGCTTCAGTTCGTCTGCCACGCCCTGATACGCGATGGTCACCGCGCCCATCTGCGTCCAGACTGCGTTCCCGTACAAGTGGTCGCCATGATGGTGCGTGTCGAAAACATACTTCACCGGCTTGGATGAGACCTTCTTCGCGTCGGCAAGCACGGCGCGCGCCCCGCTCGGGAAATTGGCGTCGACGATGATCAGGTAATCTTTCATCTCGATGATGGCGTTGTTGCAGTGTCCTTCATGCTGGAGATCGCCTTCACGAAACCAGACGCCGGGGGCAATCTGCTTCACGGAGTTTGGCTGCGCATCGCCGCGGGTGAGCAGAAAACCGAGCGAAAGCGTCAGAAGGAAGCTACTTACCAACCACAAACGGGTGTGCTTCATACGTTTGGTGAGATTCTACCAGAACATTCGCCACTACCCCTCCTATGGCAAAAACCAAGAGAGCTACTCGATCCCTGTTACCCGTTCCGATGACAGCAATCGAACGCAAGATCTACCTCATCCGCGGCCACAAAGTGATGCTCGACGCCGATCTCGCTGGCTTGTATCAAGTGGCGACCAAGAATCTCAACAAAGCGGTCCGACGCAATCTCGATCGCTTTCCAGCGGATTTTATGTTTCAGCTCACCGGTGACGAAACTGATGACTTGAGGTTCCAAATTGGAACCTCAAGATGGGGAGGCCGCCGCTACTTCCCGTATGCCTTCACGGAGCACGGTGTTGCGATGCTTTCGTCCGTACTGCAGAGCAAGCGTGCAATTCAACTGAACATTCTCATCGTTCGAGCATTTATCCAACTGCGCGAGATGTTTGCGTCGCACAAAGATCTGGCGCGCCGGGTCCACGAACTCGATCAGCAACAGAAGCAACAGGGCCAGGAGATTAGCACCATCTTTGCCCTGGTCAAACAACTCATCGCCGCCCCGAGGCGGCGTGTCGGGTTTCCCACGAGCGGCGCCATTCCGGGGAACGTGAAAACTTGAGGTTCCAATTTGGAACCTCAAGATGAACCGTTCGATTCACCTTTCCATAAGCTTCAAATCTCCCTCGCTGCTACAATGAGAATTCACTGGAGGTGCAATGGCTGTTTTGAAGCGCCGGGTGTCGGTGCCGGTTACGATTGGCGGAGTTTCGGTCGGCGGAACCAATCCGATCGTTGTCCAGTCCATGACCAACACGGACACGGCCGACGTGATGTCGACCGTGAACCAGACCATGGCGCTGGCCCAGGCCGGCTCCGAGCTGGTGCGCGTCACCGTCAATACCGATGCGGCCGCCCAGGCCGTGCCGAAGATAGTCGAGACGCTTGACAAGTTCGGCGTCCGCGTTCCCATCATCGGCGATTTCCATTACAACGGCCATCTGCTCCTCAAGAAATATCCCGATTGCGCTCGCGCGCTGGCGAAATACCGCATCAATCCCGGCAACGTCAACATCGGCAAGAAGCACGACGACAATTTCCGCACCATGATCGAAGCCGCAGTCGAATACGGCCGCCCGGTGCGCATCGGCGTGAACTGGGGCTCTCTGGATCAGGCATTGCTCACTCGCATGATGGACGAGAACTCGCGGCTCGCCGACCCGCTGGACGCCAAAGAAGTCACCATGAACGCGATTGTCGCCAGCGCGCTCAATTCCGCCGAAGCCGCCGAACGCCACGGACTCTCTCGCGACCGGATCATTCTGAGCGCCAAGGTGAGCGGCGTGCAGGATCTCATCATGGTCTACCGGAAGCTCGCCGCGAAGTGCGACTACGCGTTGCACCTAGGGCTCACCGAAGCTGGTCTCGGATCGAAGGGCATCGTCGCTACGACGGCGGCCCTTTCCGTTCTGCTGCAGGAGGGAATCGGCGACACCATTCGCGCCTCGCTGACTCCGCTGCCTAACGGCGACCGGACCGACGAAGTGATCGTCTGCCAGCAGATTCTGCAAGCGCTCGAAATGCGCAGCTTCACGCCGCAGGTTACCGCGTGTCCGGGCTGCGGCCGGACCACCAGCACGTTCTTCCAGGACATGGCCGACCAGATCCAAACCTACCTGCGCGAGCAGATGCCTGTGTGGAAAGGCAAATACACGGGCGTGGAAGAGATGAAGGTGGCGGTGATGGGCTGCGTGGTGAACGGTCCCGGCGAATCGAAGCACTCCAATATCGGGATCTCGCTGCCTGGGACCTTCGAGGAACCGGTGGCGCCTGTCTATGTGGACGGCAGACTCTCCACCACATTGCGCGGCGATCGAATTGTGGCGGAGTTCATCGAAATTCTCAACAAATACGTAGACCGCCGCTACGCGGAGCGCGTGGCGGAAACAACCACTGTGTGAGCCGATCCCTCCCGCCTTATCGCGTTCGAGCCGTCAACACGGCGCCAGAATCCGAAAACAAAATTCATGACGACAGCGTCGCCGCCGGGTACGGGTTTCGGGGCGGGCTGGTTCCTGGTGTCACGGTGTATGGATACATGACGGTCCCGATCGTAGCGTCCGCACCGGAATGGCTGGAGCGCGGGACGATGAAGGTGCGTTTCCTGGAACCGGTCTATGACGGCGACGAGCTGATGGTCAAAGCAACAGTCGATGGCGCATCCATCAATGTGACCGCGGCGCGGGAGGATGGCACAGTTTGCGCGATTGGAACAGGCGACATTCCCGCCACCGTGGCGCCACCGGTCGATCGGTATCCCCAGCATCCGCTCCCGGCCGGCCGCCCCGCGCCTTCCGTTGATAACCTTGTTCCTGGCGCTGCACTGGGAACGGTGCTGGAAACCATCGAGGTAGCAGAGCCGCGCGCCGTGCTCCAGTTCTCCAACGAGATTCTGGTGCGCAACTTCAAGCTCGGTCCGTGGATTCATACTGGAAGCGAGATCCAGAACTACAGCGCAGTCCGCTCGGGCGACCTGATCTCCGCGCGCGGCCGTATCCATGATCGATACGAGCGAAAAGGCCACAAATTTGTGGTTGTCGACGTGATGCTCATCGCCAATGGCGATCGCCTGGCGCAGGCCGTTCGCCACACTGCCATCTACCAGCCGCGCCCGAAGAGTTAGGCAAAAAGTGGCTCATGCTTAGGTGGCACAGCGTGGCTTCGCCGCAAATTGAAGGTGCACCTACTTGTGGGCAGGCATTCCCGCCGGCTTTCAAGCCGGTGTGGCCCGTGGTCGACAAATCGTCGCGGCGTGTAACGAAACGGAGATGTAGTGCCTGTCAAGGAATAACGTTTCCAGTGCGGCAAGTCCGCTCCCTTTACGTTCACGGCTCGGTAACGGTTTCTGAGCCGTGACCGCAACGGAGCGGTTGGACAGGTTATTCCATTGCAGATCCTTAGTAGGACAAGCGTTAGCCTGTGGGCGTTCCTGGCGCGGGGTTGCAACTGTTTGCAACCTGCCCACACAGACGTGAGAAGATAGGAGGAGAGTGGCAGTAAAGGTTCAGGTTCCCGAGAAGGCCTCGGTGGTCAGGTTTTTTCTGCATCCAGTAGGAAAAACCCTCCTCCTGGTGGTGGCGCTCACCACAACCATCGGGCTTGGCGTCTTCACTTACTATTACGTCAAGTACTCCCGGCTGATTGAAACCAAGCTCACCGCCGGACCTTTTTCGAATACCTCCATGCTGTTCGCCGCCCCGCGCACCCTGGCGGTGGGCGATCAGGTTACGCCCACAGAAGTCGCCATCGAGCTGCGGCACAGCGGCTATAACGAAAACCGCAACAACCGGATGGGTTACTACACACTCAAGCCGGAAGAGATCGATATTTATCCCGGGCCCGATTCCTACTTCAAGCGCGACGAGGGGGTCATCAAGTTCGGCAACGGCAAAGTCACGCGCATCATCTCGTTGGCCGACAATACCGACCGCACGGAGTACACCCTCGAGCCGGAGCTTATTTCCAACCTGTTCGACAAGAATCGTGAAAAGCGGCGGCTGATCCGTTACGAGGACATTCCGCCGGTGCTGGTTCACGCGGTGGTTTCGGCCGAAGACAAGCGCTTCTTCCAGCACTCCGGTTTCGACCCCATTCGCATCGTGAAATCGGCATACGTGGACGTGAAGACCGGACAGAACGCGCAGGGCGCGTCCACGTTGAGCATGCAGCTTGCCGGCATGCTGTTCCTCGATCGCAGCGACCGTTCCTGGCGGCGCAAGATTCCCGAAGTGCTCATCACCATGCATCTGGAGCAGAAGCTGAAGAAGGAGCAGATCTTCGAGTATTACGCCAACCAGGTACCGCTCGGAAATCGGGGCAGCTTCGGCATCCGGGGATTCGGCGAGGCCTCGCAGGTGTATTTCGGCAAGGATGTCAGCCGCTTGAATCTCCAGGAGGCAGCCACGCTGGCCGGAATCATCCAGCAGCCGAGCTTCATCAATCCGTACCGCTGGCCCGACCGCGCCAAAGCGCGGCGCAACGTGGTGCTGAAGTTGATGCACGAAAACAAGTACATCAACGACGCGGAATTGGAAAAGGCGAGCGCCTCGCCGATGGCGCTGGTGCGTGGCGGGGGCGATCTGGCCGAAGCTCCTTATTTTGTCGATCTGGTAAACGACACGCTCATCGACAAGTTTCCGGACTACAATTTCCAGAACAGCGCCTACCGCATCTATACCACGCTCGATCTCAACCTGCAGCGCGATGCCGCCGACGCCGTACGGATCGGCATGGAAGAAGCGGACAAACGCATCAAGAATCGCAAGAAGAAAGATCCCAAGTATCCCGATCCGCAGTGCGCCCTGATTGCCATCGATCCGCAAACCGGCGAGGTGCGCGCTTTGGTGGGCGGCCGGAACTACGGAACCAGCCAGCTCAACCGCATCCTGGCCAAGCGCCAGCCCGGATCGTCGTTCAAACCGTTTGTTTACGCCACTGCGATGAACACCGCCCTCAATGGCGGCAACGTGTTGATTACACCGGCGACGATTATCCAGGACGAACCGACCACATTCTGGTTCGACGGCAAGCCCTACGAGCCCAGCAACTTCGAGAAACGGTTCTACGGCGCTATATCGGTCCGCGACGCCATGGCGAAATCTCTCAATGTATCCACCGTGAAGGTTGCCGAACAAGTTGGCTATGGCGCGGTGGTGGATCTGGCGCGAAAGGCGGGCCTGAACATGGAGATTCATGCCACGCCCGCGGTGGCGCTTGGCGCCTACGAAGTAACCCCGCTGGAAATCGCCGGCGGTTACACCATTTACGCCAACCACGGGATGTACTCCAAGCCCTACTTC
>DASQGY010000323.1:0-10474 GCA_035632375.1 Bryobacteraceae bacterium
CCCTGCCAACGCCTGCGTGAGTCTCGTCTACACCGTGGAAAGCCGCTAACCTCGAAAACTGAGGACTGGCCAGCCACTCTTAGTACTACTCCGTTGCGTAGTTGATTTCCATCTTGCGGACCTGGACGCTGGCGATGGCCAGGATCAGGAGCGAAAACAGCAGTACGCCGGGAACGGCGACGTAGGCGGGTAGCGGGTCCACGTTGATGGACAGGATCGCGAAGAAGCTGCCGGAATTCGGGACGATCTGGATGGGACAGAGGGATTTCAGGTAGTAGATCACGCTGAACTTCTGCAGCATCGACGGCAGGAAGCTGTTGATGGATTCCCACACCAGGATTACGCCGGCGGGGATCAGCGGATTGCGCATCAAGACGCCGGCGGCCAGGAAAATGCTGCCGTAGCCGACGCAGGCCAGTATGGTGGCGCCCAGGTAGTCCACGATGTGGGAGATGCCGTTGGCGTTAAACAGATAGTCCGAGACCACGCGCCAATCGTGATGCAGGTAGTTGCCGACGATCTGGAGAAATGTGCTGGTGGTGAAGATCACCGAAGTAGCGATGACGCCCGCCAGGAATTTGCCTGCCAGCAGCACTTCGCGGCGGATGGGTGCGAGGAAATAATAGTGCAGGCTGCGGTCGAGCACTTCGCCGCGAAACAGGTTCATGAAGATGCCCACACATCCGAAGAAGACACCCAGGCGCAGATAGAAGAGCTGGAAGGCGGTGGCGAAGATGGTGGTGTCCGAACCGAAGTCGCAGTGGAAATGTTTTCTCATCTGCAACAGGGAGTGGCCCGTGAAGAGAACCACCGGCATGAGGGCCACGATGTAGATCCAGAAGCCGCGTTTGGAGAAGAATGTCTTGCGCATCTCCAGGCGAAGCACCGCCAGAATCTGGACGACCCACAGCGGATTCATTTGGGCGCCTCCTCGGAACCGATCAGGTATTCATAGACGGAGTTCACGTCGTCATCGGCGGGCGCGACGGATTCGATGGCCACGCCGTTTTGCGCGATGTGGTTCAGCATGAGATAGAACTTGTCGGCGTCGCGGGTTTTGATCAGCAAGCCGCGCCCATCCTTGTGGATTTGCGCTTCGACAGCGGAACTTTGCTCGAAGACTTTCGAGGCCAGCTCCTCGGGCTTATTGCAGCGGATGAGGATCTGCATGGGATGGTCCTGCATCTCACTGCGGACGCCTTTGATCTTGCCTTCGGCCACCACATAGCCGTTGCTGAGCAGGACCACCTGGTCGGAGATGGCGTCCACTTCGTGCAGGATGTGGCTGGAGATGATGACGTGCATGCCGTCTTCGGCCAGGCTGCGGAACAGCGCGATGGTTTCGGCGCGCACCAGCGGATCCAGGCCGTTTAGCGGCTCGTCCAGCACCAGAACGCTAGGCCCATGGCAGGTGGCTTGCGCCAACTTGATACGCTGCCGCATGCCTTTGCTGTAGCCGGCGATTTTGCGTTTGGCGGCTTCCACCAAATTGACACGCTCGATGGCGCGCCAGGTGAGATCGTCCGCTTCGCCGTGCGCGCAGCCGTAGAGGCGCAGGTAGGAGTAGACGAACTGGTAGCCGGTGAATCCTTTGGGAAACGAATCGAACTGCGTGCAGTAACCGACGTAACGGAACAACTCCTCGGGCTGATCGGTGCGAATACCTAGCACGGTGATGTGCCCACGCGAGGGCCGGATCAGGCCGGTCATCAGGTTCATCAGCGTGGTTTTGCCGGAACCGTTGGGGCCGACCAGGCTGGTGACTCCGGGCGGAATGTGGAGATTCACGCGATTGACGCCCAGCACGTCGCCATAGAACTTGGAGACGTTTTCGAAAATAACTCGATCGTTCGGCGCCATCAGCGGATTACCTCGAATGCCCGGACCTTCTTACCCAAGAGAGCAAGGCATATCCCACAAATTACCAATAACGCCACCCAGGCGCTGAAGGCGGAGATGTCGATGGGTGAATCCAAGCCGAACAACTGGGCGCAAACCCGGGTCATCAGCGCGCCGGGATTGATGTAGTAGCCGACACTGGAACGCAGCACACCATTGATGGCCGCGCCGAAGCCGGAGAGGAAGAACATAACGCCCAGGACCATGGCGCCTGCGGCGATTCTCCACTTGACCCAGGCCGAGAGGGCCATGGCGATGAGCGAGATCATGAGAATCCAGATCAGCGAGCCGAGGAAAATGCCGCCGGCGAGCGAGCGATTTTCCCACATCCAGGCCGCGCCGGAGAGATTCGATTCGATGCCGAACAGAATCAGGCCCGGGATCCAGGTGATCAACGACAGGACATACAGGAGGGCGCACAGCTTGCCGAGCACGTATTCGGCGCGTGAGAAGGGGCGACAAAAGTACAGGGGTAGCGCGCCATTGGCGAGATCGGGTGCGATGGTGTTCGGGCCGATAAAAGCGGTCAGGAAGAACGCCAAACCACCTTGCATGCCGAGAAAGAAGAGGAAGAACTTGCCGTCGACGCTGAGAACCTGGCGGCTGCGCACGTGCAGCAGCGACAGTACGCTGGCATTGTGGCTGAGATAAATCAGGACTGCACAGATCAGCGGGCCGAAGAAGCACATCACGAACACGGCGGTCAGAAACTTGGAGCGGAACAGGTTTTGCAACGCATAGCGCGTCAGGATGTAGAAGCGCGACCAGGCGGGCGTCAACCGGCCCGTGTAGGAGCGATAGCTGCGTTTATAGACTGCCATTGGTATTGGTCTCCATGGCTTTGAGGAAAATATCTTCCAGCGTGTCGCGACGGAAGTTGAGGCGGCGAAGCTGGATGTCGCGCTCAGCGGCAAGGCGGTAGATGTCGCGGATTTCCATTCCGTCGGAGAGCACGGCTTTCAAGCGCTGCGCACCAGAGAAAGCGCACTCGCAGCCCATCTGTTCGAGCGCGGCAGCCAGCGCGGCTCCATCGCCGAGGGGCTCCATTTCGACGAATCGCTTGTTGGCCCGGCGCTCCTCTTCGAGATTCGAATAGTGGACGATGCGGCCGTCTTTCAGGATCAGCACTTCTTCGCAGGTCTCTTCTACGTCGCGCAGCAGGTGGGAACAGAGCACAATGTGCAGGTCGTGGGCATCGCGCATTTCCTTGATCATGCGCACCATGCGCTGGCGGGCGGGCGGATCCAGGCCGTTGGTGGGCTCATCCAGGATGATCAATTTGGGCCCATGTACGATGGCCTGGGCCAGCTTGGCCAGTTGCTTCATGCCGAGCGAGTAAGTGCCCACCTTTCGATAGCGCGATTCGCCGAGGCCGACATAAAACAGCGATTCGTGTGCGCGTTCCAGCGCGGCTTCCGACGGCAAGCCGGACAGTTCGCCCATCAGCCGGATGAAGGCGACGGCGGTCATGTTGGCGATGAACGAATCGTTCTCCGGCATGTAGCCGACGACGCTGCGAATCTGCTTGAGATCGGTGCGGATGTCGTGGCCGAAGATGCGGGCGGTACCGCTGGAAGGCTTGTAGAATCCGAGGAGGGTATTAATCAAAGTGGACTTCCCGGCGCCGTTAGGGCCGAGAAGTCCGATGGTTCGTCCGGACAGGGAGCAGGTTAGGCCTTTGAGGATATCTCGTGAGCCGAAGCGTACTCCCAGTCCTTCCAGTTCAATTACCGGTGTCATTTTTTCTGTGTGCCGGTCCTCTTTTGCAACATCATGGCGTTTCCGATAATCTTCGGCACCGCGAATGTATCCAGGTTGAATCCGAAGAACGTCCCGCTGGAAGCAACACGGATACGATTGGGCTCGCCGTAAGCGGCGATCAAAGCCGGCGCGCTATTGGCTTGCAGTTGTTCGATGGCCGCTCTCTGAGATGGCGACAGCGCATTGGTGGCGCTCAACTGATTCGCCAGCGGGCCGAGCAACGGCCCCACATTATGGTAGATCACTCCGGAAAGATTGGTATTCCCGTCGCGCGGTAGCGCATTCCGGAAATTGGCGGAATTGGTCAGCGTGAATCCGGTGCTGCGGTTCTGGATGGCGCGCAGCAACAGATTCTGATTGGCGGCGGCCACCAGATAGCTGTCGACGAAGGTGTAGTCGGCTTCGAAGGGACCCACGTCGGGCTTCACTGTGTAGATGGTGCGGCCGTTGTTCTGAGTCTTGGTCACAGTCAGCTTGAAAGCTGCGTTGGGATCGTGGTTGATGTAGTCGATGGCCTTTTCGATGGCGGCTTCCAACTGGTCGGGGTTGTAGACTTCGACCGCGAACTCCCAGCTTGGGATCGGCAACACTGGACCATCGATGGCGAAGGCCACGTCGGCACCCAGCGGGTCGGCCAGGTCGCTCATGATCTGGAAGACCATGCGGCGCTTGTCGGCCACTTGCTGATCCACTTCCGGATTCTCGGCTTGCGCGGTGTTCAACAGCTCGTTGAGAAACGCGCGCGGATTGCGAATGGCGAATCCAGCGGCAAGGCTGGCATCAGGCGATACGAAGTTGAGCGACCCGATGGGTGCGGGCGAGGCCAGCCAGGAGGCCACACCGCGGCGTTCGCGGCTGAAGTTAAGCGAAACCTGGTTCTCGGTACGCCCGCCGATCTCCTTACGCTCGAACATCAGGTAGCGCAGGTCCTTGATGCCGCTGAGATCTTCATGCGTTCGTGGGCCGGGCTGAATCATTCTGCGCATCCGTACTCTGGGATTTACGGATTCCGAGAGCATTTGTTCCGTATCCATTGCAAGAACCCAGCCGGCGCCGGATTGATAGGACTGCTGGACGGCGTCGTAGAGCCGCGTGCTCTCAAATTTGTCGGTATTCGAGCCTTCTATCAAGCCTGCCACTTCCTGCAGTGGGTGGGTGCCCGAAGAGATGGCGATGATGTTCTTGTTTAGATAAGCCTGCAGACCATTGCCCGGAGGCGTGACGGCCATGGCGGAGGCGCTTTCCACGATGCGGAACGGCGGCCCGTGCTTGGCCAGCAGCTCATGGAACTGCGCGTCGATGGTCTCTTTCAAGCCGGGCTGGGTCACTTCGGCCAGGAATAGCGGGTCTTTGTGGCCGTCCTTGTCCACCGTCATGGCGAACACGATCTCGCCGCCCAAGTGATCGGTGAAGGTCTTGATCTTCTGCACGATTTCATCGAGCGAAGGCTCGTTCGGCCCGGGCTGATGCTGGCTCCACCATGCTTTCAGCACGTCGCTCTGCTGCATGCGCTGCTGGAACAGGCGATTGGCCTCGCTCAGCGTGCCGCCGATATTGGGGATGGCGGCGTAGATCACGGCATCCTGCGGCACCAGGTCGATCAGCTTCGATTGGTAGCGGAGACCCTGTGCGGGCAGGGCTTCGATCTGCTTCTGAAGCGTGGAAAGCTCGCCCAGCACGGCAACGTATTGCGCGGCGTTCTGGCTCCAGGCGATATCGTCTTCCACGGGAATCTTGGCGATGCTGGCGTCGGTGGTCACCTGGTCGCCGCGTTGCAGCACGTCGGTCTTGTTGTTTTCTTCGACTGTGACCTTGCCTTCGACCACGGATACGCGCGAGCCTTTGGTGCCCTTGGTAACCGCAAAAACGGTGCCCTTCACCGAAACCAGAGCGTCGGAAGTAGCGACATAGAGCGCACCATTGCGCTGCTTGGCCGCTTGCACGATGACATTGCCGCGATCCAGGTGGATGGTTGCGCCGCGCGCGCTGCGGGAGAAGGAAAGCTCGGAGCGTTCGTTCATTTCGACCACGGAGCCGTCGGCCATGCGTAGCGTCGCGGTGGTGCCCTTGGCTGTGCGGACCACTTGCCGTTCGCCCAGCTCCCGGCCGGAGAACACCGGCACGCTGCCGCGATCGGAAACCAGATAGAGGATGCCGTGGACAGCTTGCACACTGGCGCGGGTTCCGGCGGGCGAAACCAGCGATCGCATGACGCCCCAAGTGGTAAGCCCGGCGGCCACGGTGAGCACCGCGGCAATGGCCCACTTGGCGATGGGAGGAACCCGATGGACGACAGTGGCGGGCCGGCGCAACGTCACCACCTTTCCGGAACGGGTGGCCTGCAGGGCTCGGCGGCAATCGACGCACTGATGGGTGTGATCCTCCAGCAGCAGCGCGCGAGCATCGGAGAGCGATTTCGCCAGGTACGCGGAGATGAGGCCCTGGAAATCGGCGCAAGTGCGCAGGGCTTCCATGGACACGGCGATTCCGTGCGCGGGAAGCACGTGGTCGTGCACGCGCTGAGCGGCCTGTTCGATGGCGGCGGGGTCGATCGGTTCGTTGCGGATCTCGCCGATGATTTGATCTAGTCTGTCGTTGTTCATACTCTCTCTCCTTGATAGGAACGAACCTCTTTTTGCAATCTGGCCCGCGTGCGATGCAGAATCACCGCGACGTGGATCTGCGAGATGCCCAATACTTTCGCAATCTCCTGGTTGCTGAGATCCTCGAAGAAGCGCAGGGCGAAAATCTCGGCTTCACGGGGATTCAGGCGTGCCAGGGCGCGCCGCAGACACTCGCGCAGCTCGCGGTTGTCCGGTTCCCGCCGGGCGTGGGAAAGGTCGTCCGGCGAGACGTCGTCGAGCGGCACGCTACGCGAGTCCTTCCCTGTGCGCACCACGTCGAGTGAGACGTTGATGGCCGCGCGCCGGAAGTAGCTTTCCTGGCGCTCCAGCGCTCCGGACGCCTGGTCGCGCCGCAGCATCCGCAGAAACACGGTTTGCAGCACATCCTCGGCGTCGGCCGCGTTGCCGGTGATGCGATAGGCCGTCCGGAACACCAGGCCGTGATGGGCCTGGAACATCCGCTCGAGTTCATCCGGAATAGGTGTAACGGGTTCCTCCCGAATCGCGAGTTGCAGAGGGCACCTCCTGTTCGTTCATACCTAAGGACAGGGGTTTTTGTTCATTATTACAGGCGGAGTAGACGATTCGTGGCGGGGTTTTGTTTTCAGTAGGTTAGAAACAGTGATGGATCGTGATTCCGCGCGACGATAGCTCGGTCAGCAACTGCGCGACTGCGGGGGAGGCTTGCTTGTCACCCGCGACAGTCACGGCCCACTCCAGGTTTTCGCGGAACTCGCGCGTGACGATGGTCCAGCGATCCAGCCCTGGCGGAGTTGTTGCGCCTATTTGAATGCACGACCAGAACTGAACCAGCGCCAGCGCGGTGGCTCGATCCGGCGACGGGCCACGCACGATGAAGTGATTGTCGCCATGCACCAGAATGCCGACCATGAGACGCGCCGGGTTGCGCCCTCGGCTAGCCGGACGTCTTTGCCGCGCCGCCCGTTATAGGCAGCGGCGCATGAGCAGCCCGCCGAGTGGAGGCGGACGCCACGGGATTGTTGCCGCGACCGGTGTCATAGTGGCTCGCTTGCTTGGCTGCTTCGATCTGTTCCGGTGTCCTCACATCCGGCTCGGACAATTTGATCTTCATTTTTTCGCGCGCGACTTGGCGCTTGTGACGCTTGGCTAGTCTCTTGTCCATACCTTTACATTACACCCGGCCACAGGCCAGCTTCGGCGTGAACCAGCACAAAGCGCGTCTGTCGCCATTTCTATACGAAGAACGGCGGCTCCGAAAAATGGTTCTCTGCGGCTTCCATTTGCTCGGCGTGCGACAAACCTTCTCGTATTTGTAGGCCCTCGCGATTTTCGCTGCGCGGAACGTGCGATTCATCTGCTTGGCGGTAGATCGTAGATCAAGTGCTTGATTCGCGAGTTGTCTGTCCTGTGAAGGTGGTTGAGGCTGATGCTAGGGCCAAACTTGACGGGAAACGAAACGAGACCGAGAGTGAGGCGCCCATTCGATACTGCGGCGGTGGCGGGTCTGCATCGCAAAATGCGCGATATTAGATTGAGGTGTTTCGCTTGCAGTGTGCCTCGATTGTAGGAGTGTTTTCGATGAGCGTTTGTAGGATGGTACGTACAGCGGCCATTGTTTTCTGTAGTCTGTCTGCCTTTGGGCAGGGTGTTATTACCACGTTTGCGGGTGCTTCCTGGCTGTTTCCGGGTGACGGCCGCCCGGCGTTACAGGCGCCCCTAGGGGGCATTCTAAGCCTGGACGTGGCCACCGACCGTAATGGCAATTACTACATTTGCGATGCCGATAACCAGATGGTGATGCGTGTCGGCCCAGACGGCATCATCAACGTCATCGCCGGCAACGGTTTTCAAGGCGTATCGGGCGACGGCGGCTTGGCCGTAAATGCGTCATTCGACACGCCGCTGGGCATTGCCATCGATCAGGCCGGCAACATCTACGTGGCCGAGTACGGCAGCCGCGTCCGCAAAGTGACGCCGGACGGGATCATCACCACCTTCGCCGGTAACGGCACTCTCGGTTACTCCGGCGATGGCGGGCTGGCCACGCAAGCGCAGCTCAGCCATCCGCACGGCCTCGCTGTTGACTCGGCGGGCAATCTCTACATTGCCGACACCACCAACAACGTTGTTCGCCGCGTTTCGCCGGACGGCATTATCACCACGGTGGTTGGAACTGGAAAACGAGGATACTCGGGAAGCGGCGGTCCGGCGATCTCGGCCATGCTCGATACTCCATCGCGGCTTGCCGTCGATGCCGCAGGCAGCCTCTACATTGTCGAAAGCAACAACTTTCGCGTGCGCAAGGTGTCGGGCGGGACGATCAACGAGTTCGCGGGTTTCGGTTTCAATTTCGGAGAAGGCGTGCCAGCCACCGAGGCGCCACTCATTCCTCTCGCCGTCGCAGTGGACGCAGCAGGCGATGTCTTTATCGCCGATTTCTTCTCGCAGTCCGTCCGGGCGGTGGATCCCAAAGGGAACATATTCACTCTCGCGGGGAGTAGCGGATCGACCGGTTTCAGCGGCGACGGTGGTCCGGCGATCAAGGCGTTGCTCAACTTCGGATCCTATCCGGGCCTGGCAATCGATATCGGTGGGAATGTTCTCATAGGCGACGATCAGAACCGCCGAGTACGCAAGATCACTGGCGACCTCAAGATCAATACCATCGCAGGCAACGGACTGTATCGATTCTCCGGCGACGGCGGTCCCGCCACCAGCGCGACGCTTTATGCCGTATTCGGAGTACTTGCAGACTCGGCCGGCAATGTCTTCTTCACCGAGAACGCTCAACATCGCGTCCGCCGCGTGGCCCCGGATGGAACCATCTCCGTGTATGCCGGCACAGGCGCGCAGAAATATGCCGGCGATAATGGCCCTGCCACGCAAGCGTCTCTCAGCTTCCCAACTTATCTTGCCTTCGCTCCCGATGGCAGTCTCTACGTCGCCGATACCGCCAACTGCGTGGTTCGCCGGATCGACCAATCGGGTTTCATCACTACTGCCGCTGGGTCCCATAGCTGCAAGTTCAAGGGTGATGGCGGACCCGCATCCCAAGCCGGTTTCGCCGGACCTTACGGCATCGCGTTCGATCTCGCAGGCGACCTGATCGTCGCTGAAAATGGCAGCAATCGTATTCGCGTTGTCACACCGGGAGGCGCTAATGTCACCACCATCGCGGGCACGGGCGATGCGGGTTTTTCAGGCGACGGAGGCAGTGCGATCAAGGCCAAACTCGATGGGCCAGTGGGAGTCGCTTATCACAACGGTGCCATCTATTTCAGCGATGCAAACAACAACCGGGTGCGGAAGATTTCGAATGTGTTTGCGCTTCCCGCGCTGAACGTAACCGATGCCGATCTGATGATCACGACTGTAGCTGGAAATGGCAGAGCGGCCTACGCAGGCGATGGCGGCCCGGCGACCCAGGCATCGCTCAACAATCCACAAGGCCTCACCTTCGACAAAGACGGCAACCTGTACATCGCCGACCAGGGCAATCTGGTGATCCGCAAGGTGGCGCTGGACGGAACCATCACCACGTTCGCGGGCTTTCCCGATGCTCCTACGGTTGGGAACGGCGGGCCTGCTAATAAGGCGTTTCTCTTCAGTCCAACCGATGTCTCGTTCGATTCCTCCGGGAACCTGTTCATCGCCGAACTTGCCGGCAATCACGTGCGCGAGGTTCTGACTACTCCGCCGACGTTCCAGATATCGAGCAACAAACTCGCCTTCACCGCTCCTGCCGGGTCGGCCGCCGTGGATCAAAACATCGATCTCGCCGGCTCTATTCCGGGTATCCTCTACACGGCCACCGTCACGGCTTCCAGTCCCTGGCTCACGGTCTCGCCGGCAACAGGTTCCATGCCAACCACGTTGCGCATCACTGCCGACCCGTCGAAGCTCGCGGCCGGCGCCAATCAGGGAACCATCACCATCACTGCGCCCGACGCGAAGCCATCCACACAGACGATATCGGTTGCCTTGACCGTCACTGCCGCCGGACAGCCAAGCCTAAATCTAAAGCCCACGGCGATGACCTTCTCCTTCGTGCAGAATTCTCCGGCGGTCACCAAAGGGCTGAGTGTATCCAATGTGGGCGGAGGTTCTCTCGCGGTTAGCGTCACCACTGCGACGACATCGGGCGGCGCCTGGCTGAAGGCTTCCGCCTCCAGCGTCACCGTAGGTGCTTTCACTTCCACGCCGGTCAA
>DASQGY010000324.1:0-48332 GCA_035632375.1 Bryobacteraceae bacterium
CGCGCGGCGCGCTCGCCACCATCGCCCCCTTCGGCAACCGCAACACAAACCGCGCACCCGGACCATTCACGTCCGCCCACATATCCCCGCCATGATCCAACAACGTCTGCCGCGACAGTGCCAACCCCAATCCCAACCCGTTCTTCTTCCCCGCCGTCACGAACGGTTGGAACAAGCGGCCACGCACCGCCGGACTGATCCCCGGCCCATTGTCCTCCACCCAAACCAAAATGCTCTCTCCATCCACAATCGATCGGATGGCCACCCTCCCGCCCGACCCAATCGCGTCGATCGCATTCTCGAAAAGATTCGAAAACACCCGCTCCATCCTCGCCCGCTCCATCGGACAAGCCAACTCGTCCGGCACCTCCGCAACCAACTCCACCTGCCGCGTGTCCGCCGCCGGCGCCACTGTATCCCACGCGGCTGAAATTACCTCCCGCAGGCTGCACATTTCGCTGGCGTCGCTCTTGCCGCGCACCACGTTCAGCAACTGCTGCAGCATGTCCTGTATCCCGCGCGACGCACGATAAATGTTCTTGGCCAGCCGACGCGTCTGTTCTTCCGGCAGATTGCTGTCCACCAGCATCTCGGCCCCGGCATAAATCGCCGCCAGCGGATTCCGCAGATCGTGGACAATCGAAGTCGAAAGCTGCCCGATGGTCGCGATCCGCTCCTGCCGGATCAGTTCCTGCCGCGCCTGCCGGATGGATTCGCACATGCTCTGGAAAGTCTCCGCCAGCCGCCCCAATTCATCCTGGCTGTGGACATTCACCTTGTAGTCGTAGTTCTGTTTGGCGATTTCCGCCGCCGCTCGATCCAGCTCCGCCACCGGATGCATGATCTTCCGCGCCACCAGATAGGTCACCCCGAGCCCCGCAATCAACGCCAGCAGCCACAGCGCCACGATTTCCCGTCGCAGCGCCGCCAGCCGGTCGCGCGCGGCCACAAATGACCGCAGAATGTAAAGCTGTCCCACCGGCGCACCGCCCACGTCCGGCAGCGGCTGCGAGAGCGCCAAGTAGTTTGAAATCTGCGGCGCGCCCGGGTTCTTTAGCAACTCCGGCGTGATGGACGCCGTGGCCTCCGCGCCGAGCGTCGACGTGATCACGTATTGGCGCGAGGCAAAAATATATTCACTCCCGCCCGTGGAATTCTTAAGGCTCTGCGCCACGCTATCGTCCACTTTGTATCCGGCCACCAAAACATCCAGCAGCGCCGGCCCGCCCGCCGCTTGCACGTACACCGGCGTCACCACTACCTGAAACATCTCATCGCCCTTCTGCACGAAACCGGAGGCTTGCACCGGAAAATGCATGCGCGCCGCCCGCACCACCGGCAGATCGTCGTTCGGAACAAATGAAGCCGGTGTCCCCAGGCTGGCCAGCACGCGCCCCTGCGCGTCCGACACCAGAAAGAACGCATTCTCGCGCGACACCTTCGACCACAATTCCCCAGCGGTGTCCCGGATGGTCGCTTGATCGCCGGTACCGAATGCGGCACGCACATCGGACATGGTGCTCAGGATCGCGCTCACCGCAGCCAGCCGGTCGGCGCGTGCCTTCCACAGCGATTCGTACGCCTGGAAGCTGGCCTTGGCTTCCTGTTCCACGCTGGCGTACGTGGTGCTTACCACGCTGCGCTCCACCAGCCATCCGGTGATCGCGAACACCGACGTCATCACCAGCGATATGGGGATGAGAATCTTCCACAGTAATGAGAGCCGGGAGAAAGTCATGGCTTTGTCATGATGTACCGGCCCGAATCCGAACCCGGCGGATAATCTTTCCCGTATTTGTTCTTATGCGGAAGCTGCAGGTACCCGCTTTCCGAAACCGCAATCGGTGGAAGCTGCGCGCCTTCCGCCGTAACCTCGATCAAGCGCGAGAGCGCGGCCAGTGTTTGCTCTGTCGCGCGCTCATGAAAAACGTGCACACGGTACGAGCCCGGTGGGACTTCCGTGATTTGCACCGCTCCTTTGCTGTTCGACACGCCAAAATAGGGCGATCTCAATACCACAATCACGGCACTCATCGCCGGATGAATGTTGCAAAACACCCGCACCACGCCCTCTTTCTTGAAGGCGATCGAGCGCGACGTCCCCGGCGGATACAGTCCGATGTCGAAAATCTGCCCGTTGTAGTTGGAGAAAGCGTTGTGAAAAATCGGATCGTCGTTCGGGAAGTCCACCGTGGTGCCCACCGTCACTGCCAGCACGTGCGGCAGAAAAGTCTTGTCCTTCTGGATCATCTCCGCATGCCGCGCCCGCACCGGCACAACGCCCGCGCCCGAAACCGGTTCCAGCCACACCACCACCCCGGAATAATCCAGATGCTTCCGCACGTTGGGATCCTGCGAAAACACCAACTCCACCCGCCCGCTGACAGTCGCCGCATTCCCCAATCCACAGAGCACGATCATCCCTACCACAAACCACCGGAGAGGGGACGGGCTCCGCTGTCCCAAGCCGCCGCGCTCCGCCAGGAACGCTCCGAGACGGCCCGGCGCGCGGACAGCGGTACCTGTCCCCGGTGTGTCGGCGCTCGTCTCCATTCGCCCCCTAGAACAAATACGCAATGGCCAAATCATAATGGTCGTTCAACCGGTTCCCAATCCGGAAGTACGTCGTGCGCACCTGTCCACCTTCAAAACTCAAAATCACATTCGGCGCAAAACGGTACATCACATTACCAAAGTAGGCGGCATTGCTGCTGATGTTCCCCGCCAGAATATCGGATTCGTAATTCGACTGCTGCCCCCCGTAAAGATTGAACGCCACCCGGCTCGTCACCGGGATGTGCAACTGCCCCCACCCGCCATTGGTGCGCACCGGCATGACCCGCTCCCCAGGAAAGAAGGTGAAGCCCGGACGAAGCGCGCCCAGCACCGAAACATTCCGGCCATGGAAGAATAGCCCCGAGAACTCCAGCTTCTGCAAAGGCCGGAAAAACCAATCCACCGAATAAACGTCCGTGGGCACGGACACCTGCCCCACGCGGTTCCGGTTCACATGAATGCCTCCGGCGATCTCCAACCGCCCCGTTTCTCCCCAACGCCGCCACAACTCCACGCGCCCTTCGCCGCCAGGCTTGGAATACTCTGTGGCGGGCACGTAAACATTTGGATCGCCGGTGGAGTTCAAGAAGCTGGTTTGAAAAACCGCCGCCTGTGCTCTCACGCCGCCGTTTTCGCCCAACCCAAAACGTTGCTCCACCCGAATCTGCGGTTGCCAGAGCCAGGGATTCCCGGCCGCCGTTAACGGCGACACGCCCACTTGCGCCAGCGAATCGGGATCGCGTGGCGAAATCAGCGGCTTGTCCTGCCCGATCATCACGCTGGTGTTCGTCCAATCCAGGTGGATGCCCGCCGTGCGCAGCCGTACCAGATGATTCAACGACGCCGTCGATCCACCGAAAAAGTCCATGTAGAACGACCCGCTGACTTTCCCTCCTCCGAACATCTTCGGCCCATCGAACAGCAATCCAATTGTGCTCTGCCGCAGCGTTCCACCTCCCGTCGAGTCTCCTAAATCGAGCGAGGCAATAATCGGATTGTCCGCTTGATTGTTGTGCCGCCCGTTCACGTAGGCGTTGAACAACGCCATGCCGGTAATGCGAATGGGAAACTTCTGCGACGCTTCTACTTTGGTTTGCGCCAGTTCGTCGAGCCGGCTCTGATGCACGTCCAGGCGCTCGTCCACCGATTGCTGGCCGTCGCTCGCCACCTCCGCGGCAGGCGCGTTCGCCTGCGCAGGCGCCCGCAGCGTCGCCAGCTCCTTCCGCAAGGAGCGGACTTCCTCGGTCAGCGTCTGGTTGTCCTTCTCCAGCCGATCCAGCCGGCTCAGAATCTCCCGCACCTCTGGCGTGTTCTGCGCACCCGCCGTCCCCGCGCCGCACAGCACCAACACCGCCAAATACCTGCCGCAAAATGCCCTAACAAAGTTGCGTGTCATCGTTCAGAAGCCGCTCCAATTTCTCCCGCACTGCCGCGGGTGAATACGGTTTTATGAAAACTGCATCGGCGCCATGATCCGCTGCCGATTGCGTCACTTCAGGGTCCGTGCAGCCGGTGATCACGATAATCGGCAGACTGGCGTGGCGCGCATCGGCTCGAATACGGTCCATCAACTCGAACCCGTCCATGCCCGGCATATGCAGATCGGTCACCACCGCACCAATCTCTTCCGCTTGACTCTCCAGGAATTCCCAGGCCTTCTCCGCGTCCGGAGCCGTGACGATCTTCAGCCCTTCGATGGAACTGAAAAGTATCTCCAGCGTCGAGGCGCAGATCTCGGCGTCCTCGACAATCAAGACCGCCCGCTGCATTGCTCTATTATTCACACAGCCCAGCGTGGTGGGGCGGCCATTCCTGGCTGCCATTCCTGGCCGCAGCCGGCTTTCACCCGGCACTCGGAGTTTAGGCAAGTCTGTGCAACCTTCACAAACCCGTGAGCAAGTGCCTGTGACTGGATTTTGGACCGGTCAGCAGGTAGTGCCACAGGCTTTCGCCAGACTCTAGCCAGGCTATGGCCTATGAAAGCCGGTTTCCAGCCGGCAGTCGAGCGCGCTAGTGATGCTTCAGCATCGTCCGGTTGCTGACCACCTCAACCAACTCCATCATCCCGCGATCTTCATGCGCCAATATGTGGCAATGGTTCACATAGGTCCCCACGAAGTCGTCGAAGCGCGACCGCATCTTGAAATATCCCGGCACGAACACCTGCTTGCCATCGGGCCCCAGCCGCGACGTCCCGTCGGGATACGTGTTTGAACCCGGCGGAATGCCGAAGGTGTCCCACCAAATGTACGGCGGGTCCAACGGCTCCGGGCCGGTCATGTTGGTTGGGTCAAAAACCTCGATGATCTGAAAAGGATTGATGTGGATGTGGAACGGGTGCGCGATGCCCACCGTGCTGTTGTAGACGGTCCATTCTTCGGCGCTGTCCAGCAGCATCACTTCGTCAATGATCTGGTCCTGAAACTGCTTGCCGTTGATGGTGTACCGGGGCGCGCTGCCGGTAGCCGCATCGCGTCCGGGACCGCCGTTGTTCCCGGGCTCCGCGCCACCCCAGCCATAGTTCAGTGTCCGGTGGATGCGTATGGTCCGCGGATCGACATCGGCCAGGAAGCTGGGAAACGTCGGAAAATCCGCAGCCGTCGCCGGCAGAGCCATGGCCGGATTCATCGGCGTACCGGTGACCACCACGGTCAGCACGGCGCCCTGTCCTTGTGGCAGCGTTCCGAAACTGTAAGTGAAGCAACCCGGAGTTGACGGCGCCTGCACCAGCAGATCGACGCGGTTCGCCGGCATCATCCGGATTGGATTCTTGCCATTCAGGGGGCTGTTGTAGTTCTCAAACGCGAACTGAACGCCGTCCTGCGCGATCTGCTTGTACACGATCGGCGCCGCGCCCTGCGTCTGCGGCGTGAATTGCAGCATGATCTTACCCTGGCCTCCGCCGGCGGTGGAATTCACCAGCCGCCACAGTTGCACCTCGCCCGGCCGCATCGTGATTTGAAGTTTCTTGTTCGGCACGCCGTTGACGAAGATCGGTATGCCGCCTCCTTGCGAACTCATCAGGTTCGGTACCGCTGTTAACTGCTGGATGAACAAAAGCTTTTCCTTGAGCTGACCCTTGTAGAAAGATTGCAGCTTGCCGTCGTAGTCATCGCCCCGGATAATGAACGCTCCGGACATGCCGTTGAACATGTTGATCGCCGTGGACCCGTGTTTGTGGGCGTGATACCAATGCGTGCCAGGCGCCTGCCCCATGCGCAGCGGGATCGGAGGTTGGACGTGCGGGTAATCGGGATTGGGGCCTGGAAACTTCGGGATCTCGAAGCTGTATGGAAACGATCCGACGTACCATTGCGGCCAGATCTTGTTGTCGATGGCCATTTGATTCTGCGGCCACAGGCGCTGATCCGGCGGCAAACCATGGCCGCCTTGATACGGCGCGGTTGCATCGTAGTGCTTGATCGCTTTCTCCTGCTCGGCGGTCCAGGGAGAATTGAGCTCGGGCCAGGTCTTGGCGCGAACGCCGTTGTCCCAATCGGTAAAGATCTTTTGGAACTGTCCTTCGATGATCGATTCTTCTTTCGAAGTCATCGTCGCGAGCGGCCGGATCTGGAGCAGGACATTATCTCCCAGGGTGCTGGGCGTGGTGTGAGTCCCATGAAAGTGAATATTGGCGGTGCTGGAACCGTGCAGGCAGTTGGGAAACGTATCCGTTGCCGGGTACCAGTTTTTCACCGAAACGGCCAGGCTGGCGTCAGTCTTGCTGGATTGATCGCAGCCGTTGTCGCGACCTTCCTCACTGCGGTCCAGGGAGCCTTGAAACTTCGCAACATCCACGTGGTTGAAAAACGACAGATGAACGGTATCTCCCAGCTTGCCATCCAGCGTCGGACCTGGAACTGGGGTTGTATTGCTGTCGCCACCGGGAGGCCACACTTCGGTGCCGTTGGCCTGGTAACCCGCGAAGTAGCGCGTGGGTTGTGGCGAGCCGCCGGCCCCGATCGCGCGGTTCTGATTCTTCACCTTGATGATGCCTGTCAGCTTGCCGCCGCTGCTGGTAAGCGCGTTGATAGGGGGCAGTTCCGTCAGCCCGGTGGGCGGGCACGCTGTCTGCGCCGCCGCCTCAGGAGCCAGTTCCTCTACCGCCCCAGCGAACGCCAGCGTAGATACCGCAGCCAGCGCATTTCCCAAAAAGTCCCGCCGCGTCTTCTCCGTGTCCTCCGGCCGCATGCTTGCCACGATTGAATCGGATTTCTCGATTGCCATAGATTCTCCTTGAGGGGCTAGGGAAGGGATTTCAAGTGACGATGATGGTGCCGGTCACGCTCGGATTCTGCGCGTCAAGATACTTGACGCCTCCGGCTGCCGTTGCCGCGCCTGGAGTAAAGGCCTCCTTGCTGGGTGTCGGCTGCCCGGGCAGCGCCGTAGGGATGGGAGCATCCATCCACCAGCCCGTTCGATCGGGATTGTTCGGATCCGTATTAGGCACCGTGGAAGCCACCGGCCAATGGGTATTCACCTGATCGTTGTTTCGAAAAAAGACCACATTGCCCACTTTGACGTTCGCGGGATCTGGGCTGAATCTTGCCGTCGGCTGGCCGGCGGGCGCATTCGGTATGGGGAATATGTCAATCGAAAAGCTATCGGGCATTGGTCCTTCCTTGTCTGATGAAGAATTCTAGCCCCGCTAATCGCGGTTGTCAATTGAAAATCGCAACTTTAGGACAGATAGGACGCCCGTTGAAACGAAATCGGATGAATTATGAGCAACTTGCCCAGCCGTGACCCCGCGTGCGGTCTCCGAGCCCACCGTAGGCAGCCGGTCATGGCAGGAACCGGTACCCAACCCCGTGCACCGTCAGAAAATGACGCGGCGTGTTGGCATCCGCCTCCAGCTTCTGCCGCAGCCGGACCACGTGCGCATCCACCGTCCGCGTGTTCGGAAACGATTCGTAGCCCCATACCGAGTTGAGAATCATGTCGCGTGTCAGCGCCCGGTCCGGGTTCTGCAGAAAATAGCTCAGCAGATTGTACTCGGCCGGCGTCAACTTCAGCGGTTCGCCCCGCTTCGTCACCACGCGCCGCTCGAAATCCACAGCAACCGTACCGAACTGCGCCACCTTGCGCGACTCCGGCGATGTCCGCCGCAACACCGCGCGAATGCGTGCCAGCAGTTCCCGCGCCCCGAAAGGCTTCACGATGTAGTCGTCGGCGCCGATCTCGAGCAGCAGCACCTTGTCCACTTCCTCGCCCACCGCGCTCAGCACAATGATCGGCGTCTTCAGGTTCGCGGCCCGCACCTGTTTGCAGATGTCGGTTCCGCTCATCCCCGGCAGACGCAGATCTACAATCATCAGGTCGGGCTTCAGCGACAATGCTCGCTCATAGCCGCTCTTCCCATCGGCTACCAGCACCGGACTGAAGCCCTCCTGCTCCAGCATGATCCCGATGGTATCGCGCAGGCTTTCGTCGTCGTCGATTACGAGTATGGTGGACATGAACTGAGGGCTCACTAAAATCGTAGCGCGACGCCGCTGTCCGGGGCTCGACACACTGCGCCTTCCCACACCGGAACCCGGTTTTTTACTAAACCTTTACAAGATAGCAACGGCAAGACGGCTCAGAACAGGCGCTCAGGCTCACGCCTGAAGCCTTCTCTCGCCAGCTTGGCCACTCGCAGAGGTCACCAACTGCCGGCTCAATAGTCTCGGCCCTGCTTGCGTGAGGCTTTGGATGTGGATTCGAGTCCCACCTGGGGAGCCAGATATCAAAACTCCAGGCGGGATTCGAACTCGGTCCCGGTCATCATATTCTGCCGGTCACGGACACCCCGATTCACCGCCTGCAACGCCTTTACATTGTATTTTGTGCCAAGTTCCGGATGGCCGACGATGCGCTCGGAATCCGGCAACCGGGAGGCGTTTCCACTTGCTAGCCGGACTGCGGAATAGTCCCGCCGTACTACCACGTCCATCGGATCGCATGGTCCACCCGCCGGTGCTAAACTTCTCTGAGGGTCGAGTGCGACAGGCCCGAGAGGGGGATCTGAGTGAGACATTGTGCACGTCTTCAAGGCTTGGCGGTCCGTGCGACGGTGATATTCACGATTGCGGGGCAAGCAGTGCACGCTGCCCCTGTGACAGTGCCTGCCGGTTTGAACCCGGGCGACCAATATCGTTTAGTCTTTGTCACCGCCGCAACTCTCGGCGCGTCCTCGACTGACATTTCCACCTACGACGCTTTTGTGACAACCGAAGCGGATAGCAACGCGGCGCTGTTAGCCCTCGGCACGACATGGGTGGCAATCGGGTCCACCGCGACGGTAAGTGCATTTGACCATATCGGGGGCAATTTCACTATTCCTGTCTACAATCTGGCGGGATCGCGGGTGGCAACGGGTGCATCCGATCTGTGGGACCTGTCAATAGGAGCGCCCATCGAATATGACGAGAACGGGAACCTTAAGTCAACTGAGGCTTGGACGGGGACCAACCCGAATGGAACAATTGCCGCCGACGGACCTCTCGGATCAGGCTCACCGTGGTTCGGAAACTCGTCACATACGGATTCATCCTGGGTGCAAGGCGGCAGAATCGGCGCAACTACCCCGTTCTCGTTCTACGGCATATCCGGGACGCTGACTGTACCCGCGGCGGTCCCGGAACCCGGCACTTTGGGGGTGGTGGGACTGGCGCTGGCCACATTATGCCGATTGCGCCGTTATCGGTCACGCTCAAAATGATCTCGAACATGTAGGAATCTTCGGGCACAATCCCCCCAGGGCCGGGTTCATTATCGCCTTTAACCGACTGTGGTTCGCCCACCGGCCGCTGCCTCGTGCTGTGAGCTAACGCTGCTGTCGAGCAAGACCATTCGATCGCGCCTCGACTCAGGCGATGCAACCCTTTCCTTCGGGTAAGGGTATAACATCCAAGCTGCGGTGTGAGCTCGCACGGGGCGCTGCCGGCCACGAGGCCGCGTAGTCGCGATTCGCGGATGTGTCTGCTCCGTCCGTCTCACGCCCCCATCCGGAAGTTAGCTGGGGCTCCCCTGGCGAGTTCGAGACGTATCCAGACTGGGTGCCCAAGCTGGGTGAGCATCGTCGCTGGCCCGGATCATTCTCGAAAACAATGTGCTCCCATGGGTTCGATCACATGGCCAACCGGGTGGTAAAAGTTCGAAACGTGTCCAAGGTGGGGAGCCAAATCTTCAAACCCAGGTGGGATTCGAACTCGCGATCCGGTTGCGGGCAACCCGAAACTCAATGCTCCCACTGGCTTTACGTCTTGTTCTTTGGCCAACTTCCGAATACGCCGACCAACCGTCGGGAATCGTAGAAGATGCGATTCCATTCAATGCCCAAGTATCTGCAGCATCGGCATTGGATCACCAGATTTATGCGAGATCCGTGGTCGGCTCTTCAGATCAGGCTGAAGACTACGGCGCACGGCAGACAAAATTCGCAGCGTCGTCGATGCTGCCGGAACCCCGATAGCGCGCTACCTGAGGATAGGGGCACAGGGGTCGCGTGCGGGCGATACCACTGGATGAATTGAAATCGCTTTTATACTTCGTGGCGATGATTCTGTCTGGCGCCGCGCCCTGTTCCACCCATCGTTCGAGCGCCGCGGTCATGGGCGCGCCAAAGCTGTTGGGTCCAGGCCCTCCTCCGCAGTGCTCCATGCCTGGGACCATGTAGAGTCTACTGAAACGCCCGGCATCCATCTGTCCCATGTTCGCGACCACTTTTTCGTAATAGTCGAGAGTGTTGGCCGGAGCCGCGTTGGCGTCGCTCCAGCCTTGAAAGACAATCAGCTTTCCGCCCAGGTTCTTGAACGCCGTCAGATTCGGGTCCCTGGCGTTCACCTTCTCCCCAACGGTTTCGTCGGCGATTTTAACGTCACGGTCGACGTTGAAGGAGTGGTAATCCCAGTCTTGATTTTGAAAGATGAGGTACGCACCACGATTTTTCAGAACAACCTTAGGAAGCCCAAACCAAAATTGGAAATCCGCACCGGGGAGGTTGCCGGGATAGATCAGTTCTCCCTTGGATGTGCGAATTCCCGCATAGATTTTCCTGAGAATCTCGACCTGCGGCTGGGTAAGGCACGCGTCGGATTCGGCCTCTCGGCAAAGCAGCGCCGCAGGATCGAAGTGACACTCTCTAGGATCGTCGATAAGGCCATCCTTCAGTCCATCGAGTGTGTCACAGGCCGCCAGCATTGCTGACTGAACGGCCGGCACCTTCGCCGGTGGAATCTTGTTCGCCGGATCGGCCTCAATCGCCCGGGCATTCATCCACAAAGCCGCAACAAGGTGCGTGATGGAGATCGCGGGCGCACCTGCGATGATCCCATCGTAGTCGCTGGGGAACCGCTGCGCTTCCATCAAGCCTTGGCGGCCACCGTTGGAACACCCACTGAAGTAGGAATGCTTGGGGCCGCCTCCGTAGAAGGCGTGGATAATCGCTTTCGACTTTTCTGCAGTCTGATGGATGCCGCGGTAGCCCCAATCCACAATCTTCTCCGGATGCCCCATGGCCCATTGTGAGTCGGGGCCACTTAATTTGTGTCCAGTATCGGTTGATGAGGTCGCATATCCAGCCAGCAAGTACGCCAGACCGGGGCTGTTACCTAACGGACTCTCAAACGGGTAGTTGATGTACCCTGCCGAATCGTAGTTGCCAGTGCCCATGTACTTTCCGTTCCAACCGGCCACAGGCAGCCACACTTCAAACTCGATGTTCGAGTCAGTGGTTGGCCGGATCGTGCCCTGGACACGGCAAAACGTCGGCAAAGTTTTGTAGATCGCCAGGTCGGCAGGACTAGGAGCCTCGCCGGGTGGGAGGAACTTCCCTGCGGCAACCACTTGTGCCGCTGTGATCGAGGTATTTGGCAACTTGAGCAAAGCGAGGCTTTCGCAAGTGGCAGCACCGAGGGGTAGACACAGGAGAATCGGGTATAACGAGAGGCTAACGCTCGTTGTTAGCTTGGCCATCTTTCACTCCAAATGACAAACGCTGACGATCGCGGACGAATTTATCTTTGATTATTCTATCCCAGGCTGAAGAGTGTGTCCTGCATTGGGCCGATGTGGCGCATCCGGATGTTATCCTGAGATCCCCCCAGACCAGTTCGAGACGTGTCCAAGCTGGGTGCCCGTCATGGACGGTCGGCGACGAACCACGCCGATCATGCTGAAACCATTGGGCGTTGATAGGTTCGATCACAGTGCGAGTTGACCCGCAAGAGTTCGAAACGTGTCCAGACTGGGGAAGCAAATAACGTTTTCCGCGATGTCCACTATCTGATTGATTTCATTACTACCATTTCGGACGTTTCTTCTGGATTGTCCCCACTTGAGAGTGACCCCGGCGTGGACTCGAACCCTCCACCCGACCGGCATCCTGAAACGACTCGGCACTCGTCCACGATGCGATGCAACCTCTTGATAGACGACAATCGACCCGGTGGCAACGGTAAACGCTATGCCGTTTCATCGCGAGGAATCAGCAAACATCCCGCAACCGCACTTGGGGCAGCCAGTCCGGCAAACGCTCCCAAACTCTCGGATACGATCTCTATTCGGAGCGCAGCGCCTCTACCGGATCGACTCGAATAGCGCGGATCACCGGCGGCAGGGCTGCGAGGGTCGCGGCAGCGATAAGGGCGAGGGAGGGAACGGCGAGGGCGCTGATCCCGGTGGGTTTGACTTCATAGAGCAGCGATCCAATATAGCGCGCGGAGACGATGCCGAGCGTGAGACCGGCGATTGCGCCGAGGAGCAGCATTGAGAAAACATCGAAGGTAACGCGGCGCGCGATGTCGCCGGCTTGCGCGCCGACTGCAATGCGAATACCGATTTCCATGCGGCGCTGAAAGACGGAGTAGTCCAGCACGCCGTAGAGGCCGACTGCGGCGAGCAGCAGGGCGACCGTCGCAAAAAGAGAGCGAGCATGGCGAGGAGTCGCTCGCGGATGGTTTGCGCGTTGATCAACGCTTGCTGCGTCTGGATGCTGGTGACGCGGAATGCGGGCTGATCCCGGGGAATCTCCGCGCGAAGCAAGGACGCTAGTGCAAGCGGAGCCTTGGCTCTAGTGCGCACCACGAACGTTCCCCCTTGCAGCAGCCCTTTGCCGTCGTGGAAAGCCGTGTAAACCACCGGCAACATCGCCTGGCGTAAGTAACGATACCGGGCATTGCGCACCAAACCGACGATCTCGAAGCGTCGCCCGTCCATGCTTCCCAGAGTGCCTCGGAACGTTTTCCCGACCGGACTTTCGCCGTCGAAGAAAGCTTTTGCGAACTCCTCATTGACGATGACTTCGCCTGGAGGATCGGTGGGGCGGAGCTCTCTTCCGGCAAGCAGCGGAATTCCCATGACGCCGGCCCAGCCAGGCGAAATGTTCATAGTCCACGCAGTGACGTCGTTGGGAGGCAGGCCGTTGATGGAAACGCCGGTGGTCTTGTAGGCGTAGCCGTCGAGCACGGGCCAATCGGCAAAGGCGGCGGATTCGATGCCGGGAACCTTGCGCAGACGTTCGGCGGTTTCCTCCCACAAGGCGGGCTCATTCGGCTTCAGAGTAATGATATTGAGATTGAGAAGGCCGCTGGCGGAGATGCCGGTGGGCAGATGGGACAGGTGGTCAAAAGTCGCCACAAAGAGTCCGGCGACGAACAAAACCAGAAAACAGAAAGCGGCTTGTACGGAGATCAACGAGTGCATCCAGCGGAGACGGGTTACGCCGCTCCGGAGTGCACCGAACGGCTGAAGACGGGACGCACGTAACGCCGGCGCAAGACCGAACAGCAGGATCACACCGAGGGTGAGCGCGAGGCAGAACGCGACGACTCGCCAGTCGGCCGAAAGAAATAACCGGGCCGGGTTATCGGGCGGATTAATACGGGCTACGACAAACGGTGCGGACCAGTTTGCGAACAACGCACCCAACGCGGCAGCGAGCAGCGCGAGCATGGTGCTTTCGACCAGCACCAGTTGCACGAGGCGGCGGCGTCCCGCGCCGATGGCGATGCGTAGAGCCATCTCTGTAGCTCGCGCGGCAGCTTGCGCGGTCATAAGATTGGCGACGTTCGCGCAGGCGATCAGCAGCACTAAGCCGACCAACACGCCGAGAGCCGCAAGGGCGTGAGCGTAGTCGTTTCGCAAGCCGGATGATCCCGCGGCCGCGCGCTCAGTCACAAGGGCACGGGGAGCCTTCGACGGTTCGGCCGAGCGCAGAGCGGCGAGAAGCCGATCGCGAACGGGCTCGATGGCGACGCCGGGTTTCAGCAAAACAAACATCTGGTAGATGCCCGCGTAGGGAGCGTCGGCCATGGCCTGCATGGTCGCGGGGACGAAGATGGCAGTGACGGTCCCGGGTTCGGTGCCGGTGAAACCCTGCGGCGCCACGCCGACGATATCGAACGCCTTGGCGGTTTGGCCGATTCTCCAATCCGGGCCCATGCGAACGGTGCTTCCGATTACGCCCGGGTCACGCGCGAAACGGCGCGTCCAGTAATCGTAGGAGAGAACCGCGACGGGACTTGCGCCGGATTTGAGATCGTCGCTGGCGCTGAGCAGGCGGCCGAGCGCGGGCCGAAGTCCGAAGTCGGGGAACATCCAACCCGCGACGAAGGAAACGTTAGCCTTCTCAACTTCCGCCTCGCCGTGGTAGGTCACATCGATCGGCGCGCTGGAGACCGGGATCAGTTCGGCGGCATCCTTCACCGGTGGGCGCATCTGCCGGAAGGCGGTGTAGGTCCAGCCGGCCGTCGTTCCCGCGCGGGTTAACTCATAGAGCCGTTCAGGATTCGCAATCGGTAAGGGGCGCAGGAATAGCGCGTTGACGATGCGGAAGGCGGAGGTGCAGGAACCGATCGCCAGGGCGAGCGAGAGGATGGCCGCGGCGGAGGTGACCCTACGCTTGTTGAGTTGACGCCAGCCGAAAACTGCGTCGGCTCGGAGGGAATCGAGCCACGCAACGATTCTCATATCGCGCCCTAGGACGGCCGGTCTGGAGTCGACTTCCATACTTGCAGCCGCTGCTTTGCCATCTTACGACAGAAACTGTCCTGCTATCATCAGGCAGTTTGCGTTGGGGCATTTGGACTCAAACCGGCGGGGCAAAATGGATCCTGCCTGGTCGCCCAGCGTTTACCAATTCCGACCGGATGCGCGACCCGAAAGGTGCCCTGGCTCCCACAGGTTCGATCACAAGGGGCAACTGGCTGACAGAAGGTCGATCACGTGTCCTACCTGGGGAGCCACAGATCTGCGCGTTGATTCCATTGCGCGTCTAAGCCTCCAGGATCGCCAACTCGTTTTGTTCTCAGGCTCGAATCCAACTTGTGTCGAACCACGGATCAGGCAGGGACACTTATTTGGTACGCTCTCATTGCTTGCGCCCGTGCGGCAAACGGTAAACCGTGAGGAGCACGGCGTTTCCGGCACGAGCAATCATTCGCGAGCAGCAGTTTTATTCAAGACAGCGCGTTCTTATTGCGATAAGCTGTGATGATTCGTACCCTAAGTGAGGCAACCGCTATTCGCGCCGCACTCGTTTTGGCGAACAGCGGTCGGGACACCGGGAAGCACATACGCATTGAACAAGGAGAACATCAATGAAGCAAAACCTCATGTTGATCATCATGTCTCTGCTCTCGATTCTGTTCATGACGTTTCACCTGACCGACGATACCCTCCGAGCTAGAGCTGGGACATTGGAGGCAGGGGGCTTAAGCCTCATTACGGTGCCCATTTTGGTCGTCTGGCTGTATGGAACTCTGGTACTTGCCGAACGGCGGTCGGGACATGTCATCATGCTGATCGGGGCGCTCCTTGGGATGGGCATGCCTGTCATCCATGTGATGTTGGGACCAGGAGGGGTTTTTAGCGGCCAGCTCGTTAAGTCCAGTGGAGGCTTCTTGTTCGTCTGGACGCTTCACGCGATGGGCGTGACTGGAATGTTCTCGCTTATCCTCTCGGCGCGCGGACTGTGGAGTCTGCAACGGGACCAGCGCAAACGGAATACTCCGTCGAAGTCGCTCGAATGATCGAGGCGCATTCTCCGACCCGTCCACATGGTCACAGGCGGGCTCGCCATTGTCCCTGCGCCGAGGCTCTGTCGGTGAAGAAGTGCGGGACCATCCGCCGCCGCGCCGCGCTGCGGTTCGTCGGTACCATGTTCGTCATGGGCGCCGGCGCTTCAATTCTGGGGTTTCGCAAGAGTCCCACCGACTCGAATGTGTTCGCCGGTTTGATGATCCTCCATTTTGTCGGCACGGCGCTGACGACTGTCCGCCCGTTTCGCCATGGACTCGACGTATCCACTTCGCCATGCTGGGCACCCAGTCTGGATGGATAGGCCATTCCAACGGGTAACTCGTTGCTCCGAAGCCGAAACCTGCAGTTCGAACGAACCTCATTTCACGCGGCCAAAGTTCGAATGTCCGGTGTGGGGAGCCAAATATCAACTCTCGAATATCGCGCTATCTGATTGATTTTATTGCGTTTTTTTGAAGGCCTTCTTCGAATTCTCGCCGGCAGATCCGCTACCCCTGCATGGACTCGATCCGGCATGCACCAAAATCGCATGAGGCTCGCTCTCGGACTCCGCAAGAGCAGTGCGCTAACGCATAATGGATTGCTTCAACGACAACCGTCTCAATTCGTTTGGTCACTGGCAGGTCCGACTGGGCGATCCTCTCAGACACGTTCATCATTTCAGCAGTTCCGCCTCGGCCCAGTAGGCGATTTTCTCAGCCACTTGCGCCTCCTCGCCGACGTACTCGTGATCTCCTTTCACAATCATGGTGGTCTTGAGTTTGGGCGAGCCGGAAAGGCGCTGAAGAGCGGACTTCAGCACTTCCAGGTCATTCTCTCCGGCGATGTCACCTCTCGTGCCGAAGAAGGCCAGGAGTGGGCACTTCACCCGCAGGACTGCGGGCGTTTGGGTGTGTCCAATTCCAAAGAAGTCCTTGAACTCGCGCGGCGTATCTTCGATATCCAAGTAGGTCGCCGCGCTGACAAACGAGGGGAACGACCGGTTCGGCAGGCGCAGCAGGTCATCACCGGCTCCATCGGCGACGAGTTTCCTGGCTTGCGCGACCAGTTGCGGATCGCCTTCCTGGGCTGCGCCGATCATGCCTGAGGCGAGAACCAGGCCGGCGACGCGACGGTCTCCTGATTGCGCCTGATACCTCCCGACGCTCGCCCAACCAGCACTGTGCCCAACCAGCACCACTTTGCTGAATCCGGTGTGCTGGGCAAAATCGATCCATGCCGCGATGTCCAGCGCGTCCCGGCTGGTAACACCCCAGTACCCGCCGCCGCGAACGCGTTTCCCGACAAGGCTGTACTTCTCTACGTTGGCGATGTCGTGCATTCGCGTATTCACCGATATCGTTGCATAGCCACGTCCGGCAAGCGCCCGGCCAATGCCCACGTAGCTCGGCGAGTAGAAGTTGGATCCCCAACCGTGAACCCAAATGATCGCTACGGGCTTGGAGGAGTTCATTGGAGGCGTAAACCGCACGCCGGCGTTCACAACGTCGTCCGCCGATCGAACGAAGACCAACTCTTCAGGAAACTTGCCCGGCTGCTGATTCTCTGGGCGCGGATGAATCCTGAGCCAAATGAGGATTGCCAGGAAAAGGGTCACCAGCCCCAATAAGCCGAGGCCGAGCTTGTGTGTCATGTCTAGGTGAGAGACGGACAATTGGACAGGCTTGTTCCTCTGTGGAATCGGCGTCTGAGTTTTCAAGAAACGGGCGCGGGCGTGCGTGAGCGGCCCGCCCGCAGTGAATCGGTATCCGGAAGTTCCATGCCGAGATCGTGCCGTTCGAGACGAGTCCACCCTGCGTACCCAGTCTGGACGCGTATGCCGGTCTTGTGCGGAGGTTATTGACCTGACAGCACTTCGGGTGGTTCGATCGGGCCGTGTTTCAGGCCGCAAAAGTTCGAAACGCGTTTAGGCTGGGGAGCCAATTCGCAGCGCGTGGGGAGCCAATCGACCTCTGAATCTCGCAGGACCACGGGCGACCGCAAGTGCGCTTGCCCTTTTTGAATCCCGCAGAGGCCCCTTTGTGGAACACCACATTGAGCTAAAGTACAATGAACGCATAAAGTAGCCTTTGCGTACCGGCCATGGGGCCGGAACAAATGATTTCCTCTTCCTATAAGCTGACGGCGATCCTGTTCGGAATTGGCGTCACGCTCCACAATCTCGAGGAAGCTATGTTCCTGGTAGACTGGGCCCGCTCTCATTTGAAACTCTGGTTCGAGCCAAACCCCAGGATATATTGGGTCCTGACCTCGTTGGTCAGCGTTGTGATCTGGATTCCGGTTGTTGGCGTCTGGGTTTCGAAGGAGAGCTCCTCTTTTCAGAGCGTTCTCTCAGGATTTGCCCTGGCCATGGCAATCAATGCAGTGCTGCCCCACTTCGTGATCAGCCTGGTAAAGCATTCCTATTCGCCTGGAGTGGGAACGGGGATGCTCTTCAACTTGCCACTTGGCGTGTTGCTGATTCATGAGCAGTTGAGCGAACGCGCAGTCTCGCCGGTCGAGATCTGGCGGGCGGCAGTTTTGTATGCGCTCCTGTTGGCCGTAGGCGCCTTCGGAAGCTTGTACGGAGCCCATGCGATCGTAGCCGCAAGGAAGGGTTGAGCTTGAAAACTTTGAAATCGATGCTGTCTCGAAATCTACCCTTGGTGAGACTGGGAGGGCTCATGGCGACGAGTTCGAGATGTGTCCAGACTGGGCTCGCGACGATCAATCTGAAAACAATACTCGTCCAAGCGTTCGATCAAGCGACCACAGCGATAGGAATTATCCGGCAAATCGCCTACGAGTTTCCGAACAGGTCCACCCTGAATCTTTGGAATGACTTCTCCCGGGCAGACATCGTATCGCTCCGGTAACCTTACCCGAACACGGCCATGCTCTGCAACTTTCTTTCGAGCGCGCTTTGGATTTCAGAACAAGCGTGATTTGCTTCTGCTCACTTCGGCACAAAAAGACAGGCGTTCCTAGGTAAGAAGCCGGCCTTTACATCGAGCCCGCAACCCAGGTCGCCGCGGCCGGCGCCGGCACCGCATTCCAGGTCTCGTTGGCATAGTACATAATGACGCTCCCGCCCGGGCTGTTGTTCGATTGCGTCGAGATCATCCAAGGCATTTTGTCAGGTCCGATTCCGACCTGCAGCGCCGTTCCATTCGGACTCACCAACTTGCTCGACCCATTCTGGTGGACGTTGTAGATCGCGTTATCGACATTGACCACCCACGCGGTTTGATCGTATTGGCCGGCGATTTGCGTAGCAGCGGCCGGCGGAGGCACGGGCACCCACTGACCATTGGCCTGGTTGTACCACAGAATGATGTTGCCACCGCCGCCCTCGTAGGACTTGGTGCTGATGGCCCAGGCCGGTCCGAAATTCCCTACCCCCACACTGAGCGCGAAGCCGTCTGGCGACATACGGAAAGCCCTTGCATGAATATCTACCGACCAGATCGCGTTGTTTTCATCGACGAACCAGCAGAAGTTGTTGGTGGAGCCCGCGATTTGCACCGCGCCGATGGTGGGCGGCAGAGTCTGCCAGCCCGAGGCCCCGTAGTAGTACTGGATCAGGTTGCCGGGGCCGTTGCTTCGCTTTGTCGACACGATCCAGGGGATCCCGTCGAACCCCAGCGCTACCTGGAGCGCCGATTCCTTCGGCGCTATCAGTTGTCCGCCTCCCTGCGGGTGCACAGTCCATACTTCGCCCTCCGCGTTTACAGTCCACGCCGTTGCCATTGCGTTCCTTTCAGATTCTTGGATCGAGGAAATCATTATACAGAATCACAAGGACTTGAGGCTCATTGCTAAGAACTTTGCTGAAAACTTCTTGTTTTGGTTTATTGCCAGCTTCCATCGTGCTGATCTGCACGCCGTGCTCTGCGTTGATGTACAACGGATTTCCGGGGCCTCTTCACGTTCAATCGACTTGTTCGAAGGTCCAGCATGGGAGCCACATCTCATCCTGTCGATTCTATTGAGCGTCTAGCCGTTCGGGATCGCCAAGGGGTGTGTTGTTCGAATCCACAAGGCCGAACCCGTGTCAGCACGCTCTCAACTGCCGGCTTCTATGATTCGGCGTCGATTCAGCGGAAGTCCGAACGGTCCGGATGTGCAGCCGATGAATCCGCAGCTCAGCGAGTTCCAACCAGATGCTCAGTTGGCAAGCTCTGAATCCATCGGAGCTGCCCGGGAGTCTCAGGTACGTTTTGTCCTCGCGCAGCGCTGACTGCCTCGACCGCTTTGTGAGGCCGCCCCAGACACCACTAATACTCCGCAGGCGATCATGCCTGAGCGTCCTACACCTTGGCGGCAATGAACTGCGACGTTCCTGCTCTCACGGAGCGCTTGGGCGATCTGTCTCAGTAGCCCAACTGCATCCGGGAGGGAGGCGGGCACGCTGCGATCCGGAATCGGGAACGATATGAAACGGATGCCTCTCGATGTGGCCGCAGTGTCTTCGTCCGCTAGTTCCAGTTGATTCGCTTCATCGTCTTCGAGCAATGAAACTACCACATCAAGGCCCGCTCGCTTCCAGCCGCCGACTTCGTCCTGCAGCCAATCGCCGCCCCGAGGCCGCGCGACCACCGCCAATCGCCCGGACCATGGTCCTGGTATCCAAAACAAATCAGGGTTCATCGCTCTTCTCTATTATCTCTCGCGGCAACAAATGAACGTCCACTCCACGCTCGGCGAGAACACGGATTCGGTGATGGCCGTCCAGAATGGTTCCATCTGGCCGAACTTTCAAGCAGGCCTTTTCGCCGGGAGCGAGCGATACCTTCAGCTTGTGAGAGTGCGAAAGAGTTCGAGTTTGACTAGGACCAGAGTGCGCTCGGCATGAAGGAACTTGAGCTTCGGGAAATCCGATAGATCCATTGGCACTCCTGAATTCATTGTCCATCAGCCGGACCACCGTTACGACCAGCGATCCAACAAGCTCTGTCCCAGCCGGCCCGCGAAGCCCGTCATCAGCATTCGCAGGTGAAGCTCGTTGTTGAACCTGCCGCAAATCACAGCACTGTATGTTGAGCTCGCCGCATTCCCGACGGGATCAGCTTCTTGCATGGCGATGCCGAAGCGGCGCATTGAGGTGCTGCTGATTACCTACACCTAACGCGCCGATCATTCTTCCCGCAGCGCGGCGATCGGGTCGATCCGCGATGCACGGCGCGCCGGGATCAATCCGGCGAGCGCGGCGACGGCAGCCAGCAAGAGCGCGGCGCCCGCCAGAGCCACCGGGTCCGTGGGTCGGACTCCGAACAATCGCGATTCCACCCACCGGGTTCCGGCAATCGCAGCGGGAATGCCCACTACAACTCCGGCGAGCACCAGCCAAAGTCCCTCGCGCAGCACCATCGTGAGAACGCCGCGGCTGGTTGCACCCAGCGCCATGCGTACGCCGATTTCCGAGGTGCGGCGCACGGTCATGTGCGCGAGCAGCGCATACAAGCCAACACAGGCGAGCAGCACGGCGACGCCGCCGAAGAATGTGGCGAGAGCGGCCAACAGCCGTTCCTGAGCAAGCACGTCGTCCAACTGCCGGTCCACCGTGTTGATCTTCAGCACGGCGAGCGAGGGTTCCGCGGCGCGCAGCTCAGTACGAATGCGATCGGCCATGGTGACCGGGTCTCGGTGAGTGCGCACGGTCACGCACATGATCACCAGATTGCCGGCGGTGCTGCGATCGCGGTACGGGAAGAAGGTGCGCATGCGCGGCATGCCGGCGGCGCGCGGGCTGCCGCTCTCGAAATCGCGGACAACGCCCACCACTTCCACTGGATAGCCAGTCTGCTGTCCGAATGCTACATGCCGTCCGATGGGATTGTCGCCCCCAAAATAGAACCGCGCCATCGATTCGTTCAGTATCACCACCGGCGGCGCGGTCTCGTTGTCGCGCTCGGTGAATTCGCGACCGGCGAGCAGAGGCACGCCCAAAGTGCGAAAGAAGTCCGGAAGGATGAAGGTCCGGAAGCCGCTAACAGACGTGAGATGGGGCTGCTGTCCTTGGACTCGCATGAATTCCACCGGCGCGGTGGATGCGACGGGAACGTTTCCATTCAAGAAGGTCATGTTCGACGCGCTGGCCGATTCGACGCCGGGCAGCGCCGAAAGGCGCTGTTGAACGTCGTGCCAGAGATCTTTGATGCCGGCCGGAGGGCGGCCAGTGGAGCTGGGCTGGGTCCACACCAGCAGAAGATGATCGCGCTGGAAGCCGAGGTCCTGCGTGCGGAGATTGTTGAGAGTACGCAGGAGCAGTACGGCGGTAGTGAGAACGATGAGCGAGAGCGCGACTTGCGCGGCCACCAATCCCTTGCCGGCGTGGAAGCGTCCGCCGGGTCCGCCGACAACCGCGCGATTGGAGAGCGAGGGAGAGAGTGAGAGCCGGGCGGTGGAGAGCATGGGCGCCATTCCGAACAAGACGCCGGCGATCAGGCTGAGCGCGGCGGTGAAAAGCAGGCTACGGGTGTCCAGGTGCACGTCGAAGGAAATCCACGATGTGCCCGCCCAGAACATTTGCACGGGACCGGCGGCCATGGCGGTGGCAAGCGCGCGCGTGCCCCATGCGGCGAGCATTGCGCCGAGGATGCCGCCGAACGACGCCAGCAGAACGCTTTCCGCGAGCAACTGCCGGGCGAGCCTGCTTCCGCTTGCTCCAATGGCCAAGCGGACGGCGAACTCACGGCGTCGAGCGGTGCTGCGCGAAAGCTGCATCCCGGCGAGGTTCGCGCACGCTACCAGCAGGACTAATCCCATCACTGCGGTGAGAATGCGGACGGATTGTGTAAAAGCGGCGAGCTGCGGCGAGTATCCGTGCGCGCCCGGCTCGGCGAGCATCCGCCCTTGGGCGATTTGGCGGAGGGCTTGCGCGTCGGCCGCGGGTCCGGCGGCGTCCTGCAGGAGGTGCTGGTAGACGGGTGCCAGAGCGGCGGAGGCCTGTGCCACAGTCACCCCGGGCTTGAGCCGGCCGATCAGGCGAAGCCAGTAATCGTTGGGCTTGGTGAGTGAATTGGGTGCTTCGATCATGATCGCGCCCTGCATCGTCATGGGCGTCCAGAGTTCGGTCGGGCGGCCCACCCAATCGCCGGTGAAGCCGGCGGGCATGACGCCGACCACGGTGAAGGTGGTGCGATTGACCGTGATGGTGTAGCTGAGCGCATCGGGCGCGCGGTTCAGGTTGCGCACCCAGAAGTCGTGACTGACCACCATCACTGGATTGCCGCCGGCGGCGCGGTCGTCATCGGGCGTAAAGGTTCGGCCCATAGCGGGCGCGACTTGGAACATCGGAAAGTAGTTTCCCGAAACCATCGCGACGCGCGCGCGGCCGGCATCCTGCATGCCGCCAGACGCGGGGCGATTGACGGTAATGTTGGAGCGATCGATGAGGGCGACGGCTGCCATTTCGCAGTAATTGCGAATGCCATCGCGCAGGCCGGTGAATTCCCAGGTTGGGGCGTTGTTGCGCGGGCGGGAGCCCGGCCAGTATTCGGTGAAATTGACGATCTCTTCGGGATGAGGCACGGGTAAGGTGCGCAGCATCAGTCCATCGATGACGCTGAAGATGGCGGTGTTCGCGCCGATTCCCAAGGCCAGCGAAAGCACCGCCACGGCTGTGAAACCGGGGCTTCGGCGCATCAGGCGAAGCGCAAAGCGAATGTCGCGGGCGAAGGTCGCAAGCCACTCGATTGTATCGGCGTCGCGCGTACGCTCGATGTGGGCGGTGACGTTGCCGATGCGCTGCTGTGCGGCCTGCTCGGCTTCGGCGGCGGAGAGTCCACGGCGTTGGTAATCGGCGACGCGGTGGGCGCGGAGTTCCTCGTCCAGGCCCGAACTGAGGCGGTCACTGGAGATCGTGTTTCGCAATCGGCGCAGCCAACCCATAATTCCTCCTCAGGCGAATCGCAGGACCTTGGCGACGGCCTTGGTCAGACGGCCCCACTTTTCCTGCTCCTCATCGAGGGCCTTCTGCCCGGCGGGAGTGAGCCGATAGATGCGGGCGCGGCGCTTGTTCTCGGTGATTTGCCACTCCGCGGCAATCAACCCCGATTGCTCCATGCGGTGCAGCGCGGGATACAGCGAGCCCTCTTCCACGCGGAGAACGTCATCGCTCACAGCTTCGATGGAGGCCGCGATGCCGTACCCGTGTTGCGGCCCACGGCTCAGGATTTTGAGAATCAGCAGGTCGAGAGTACCCTGCAAAGCGTCCGGTTTCTTGCCCACGAGTTCACCTAGACATCTATGGTACTTTCCCGACGTGGCCGAGTCAAGAACGAATTCGATTGCAGACCCGACTTTGGTACCAAACCTATGCATGGGTGCATCGGTTAGGCAGTTAATATCATTGATTTTAAAGAGGATTATTGGCCAAGTGGGCATGACTTCTCACGTTGAAGCCGGATCTAGTGATGGATCGGGATAACCACCGGCCCCGGCGGTGAAGTATTGATACTCGCCGGAGATGTTACTCCATTGATCGAGATCGACATCGGGTAGGTTCCCGGTGGCAACGAGGCGAATTGCTGCGGCACCGTGAAGTTGATTTGAAACTCGCCTACCTCGACCAGAGCAGCGCTTGAGGCGGGAACGGTGATGTTGCCGATGGTCACGGTGACGCCGCTCAAGAATGTTGTAGTGACCACCGTTCCGGCTGGTGCAGGCGCTAGCCCCGTGGCGAACAGTTGCACAACATCTCCGGGAACGGCGTTGCGGAATGCGGCGCCGTTCGAGGGATCGGCGGCGATCTTACCATCCAGGAACACTGCCGCCGCATAGTTGGTGTTGCCGATGACGATCGGAAAGATTCCCGGTGCGCTCGAAACGGCCTGTGCGCTCAGGGAGTTGCTGGCGAGGCCGTTGCGTGTCACCTGCACGTTGGCTGTACCGGAAATTCCGGCGGGAACCTGAAAGTTCACCTGAGTGGGGCTGACGTAGTAGACTGCGGCAGCCGTTCCGTTGACCAGCACCTGGACGCCGCTCAAATCCGTCGGAAGCTTGTTCCCGAGCCCGACGAAATCCGCGTCCTGCCAGAGGCGCGTGACGCCAGAGAGATTGGCGCCTTTCACTTGCGCCCACGATCCCGGCACCAGTCCGCCAGTCGCATAAGTCGCGCCGTTGGCGGGCGGCGAGGCCAGCACCGGCGCTGAGCCCAGCAATCCTAGCGATTGCAAAGCAGCGATGTTTGCTGCGCGCACTTTGTTCACAAGATCGTACTTCGGCGTATCGGCCACATCCACCAAGCCGAAAGCGAAATCCTCGTCGACCACCAGATTGCTGGTGATGTTTCCCACGCCCGCACTATTGCCGCGGCCCGTGAGGGGCTCGTCATAGTAGTCGAATAGCATCGCGCCAACGACGAAGGGATTCGCCGCCAGACTCCCGAGCTTCAGCCCGTAGGCGTCGCCCGATGCGGAATCGGAGAGGGTCATCAACTGCGTGTACTGACTCCATCCGAAGCCGCGCGTGCCACCGTAATCGGAAGGCACGCCCCATGCGCCCAGCAGTACCGGCTTGTTCGTGCTTGCGAATAGGGCCTGCATATCCGGGGCGAGAATACCGGGTGAGAAATCGTCGAAGCCGACGACATCGCAATTGGCTGCCGCGATAGGCCAGTCCGTCGAGTCTCCGGCGAGGATCCAACTTCCGAAATACAAATGATTCGGATCCACGGCCTTCACGGCCTGGTAGTTCGTCGAATAGTATGCCTGCTCATAAAATTCACGCAGATCCTCCAGGTCCTTCGCCGGCGGATTCGGCTTGGACGAGTAGACATCGGTCACCGTCGCCGCGTTGATCTTCCATGCCGCAGCCAGCGCGCTGACGCTGCCTCCGTATATCGCAGCCAAGGCGTGGTCCACGAACGCTTTCTTCGCGGGCGACGATGCGGACAGCGATAGAATCGCCTGCACTTCCGAAGCCGCAATGATTTCATCCTTTTCGTTGCCGACGGACCAGCCGAGAATGTAGGGATTTGTCACATCGGAGCCGATCTCCTTGGCCAGTGCCGCCTGGAACTTGCCGACCACATCGGGATCGAATACATCTGGATGGCCGCCTGGAACCGCGTCCGGCACACCGATGGCCCCGTGGTGCGCCAGGATCGGCGTGGACGGCATATTCTGCGGAAAATCGCCAAACTTTCCGCCGCCGGCAAAAGCCCAACTGGAAAGCCTCTGTTGCAGGTGCGCGTCCTTCAAGTCTTTCGACGAGCTGCCGAACTTTCGGATCTGATTCGCCACGCTGAAGGAAATGTATGTGGTGTTTTGCGGATCGTTATTCGCGTTTAGCGAGTAGGCGTCGGCAAACGCGGTTTGCGGCGGCAACTGGAACATGGCCTCGCGCCCCGTAATCGGCGTCGCGTAGGAAGGGATGGCGGTGATCCCGAGATAAAACAGCGGATTGCCGAGCGGCGAGATCAGATACCAATGCCCGTTGTGAACAGCCGTGTGATAGTAACCACTCGCTTTATCGGTCCACCCGGCGGCAGTGGAACCACCATACTGATCCATCCCGCCTAACGGACCGTTATTCGCCAGCCACACTTGCTCCTGTGCCGCGGCCGTCTGAAGGTCGTTATCCGAGGAGATTTTCGCCGGCCAAGACGCGTAGACTGCCTGTCCGTAGGTATCGATGTAAGGGTCGAATTGATGCGGATTGGAGACCGCGGGATCGAATTGGAACGTTGCGGTGACCGTGGTCGTCTGGGCCGGGCTCGGCGTGAACGTAGTCTGCCAAGGCGCGGGGCCTCCAGCCAGCAAGGTTAACGGAATGGGAATTGGGTTGTTGTCGTTCGGTGCGAGCGAAAGAGTATTGGAACCGTTTGAAACCTGAAGCGAAATCTGTCTGACGATATACGCCTCGGCGGCAGTGCCGGAATCGGCTACCAGCGAGGCGGACAGCGGTCCTGGCCCAGGCCTGAAGGCGCCTTGCGCCGATCCAGCCGTCTGGCCGTTGATCGAAAGTTGCTGCGGCCCAGCGGCCGTTATCGTTGCTTTGGCCGTGTAGACCATTCCGGTCTGCCAGGCAAAAGCGGAATCGACGTGGTGGAACGCGGTGCCATCGCCTACAGCGAGACGAAGGTTTGCCGAACTGAGCGCACACTCGCCGTTTGAATCGGCGCTCGCTTCAAGGGAGAGAGTCAAGCCTGAGCCACTGTCCGACTGGTTGGCAAGATAGAAGCGGCACTGATTCTGCCCGTACACTCCCAGAGTCAGGGCCATCATTGACGTGACGTTGGCAAATAGTCGCCGGGGGCTCATCGGTTTCCAAAATCCCTCGTTATACGCCCTACGAAGAGATTCTACCCGAGTCCGCCTCCGGTTCGTACCCGCCTGGCGCGGCGCACGGCGCGATTGCACATTAAGCGCGAGGTCGGGCAACCGAGGTGCTACAATGTAGCATCATGCGGAAAACCTCGGTCCGCGAACTGCATATCCACACCTCCGAATTAGTACGAGAGGCAGCCGACGGCGGCATTATCGTAATTGAACGCCGTGGCCAGCCGGTCGCCGAACTGCGCCCCATCACCGCTCCACCTCGTATGCCTGCCGCCAAGAAAACGCGGATCTTCACTTCCATGCGGAAAATCTGGGCTCGAATGCCACAGGTCGGCGACAGCACGACCATCCTCGAAGAGGATCGCAACCGTTAGCCCATGTATTTCGATACGTCCTATATTGCAAAATTCTATTTCAATGAGCCGGAATCTCCTCGCGTTCGCGGACTTGTCCGAAAAGCAGATGTCATTTATTCGTCACTATGGGCCTTGGCCGAGTTCCATGCCGTACTGCATCGCCGCATGCGGGACGGCGCGTCGTCGCCCCGGAATGCGCACGAACTGGCTTCGCGTTTCTCTGAACATATAGAGGACGGATTGTGGAACCTCATTCCTGTCACCGAAGCCGTGCTGCGGAGGACCAGTGCGCTGATGCTGGCCGCCCCCCGCGATCTCTTCATACGCACCGCGGACGCCGTACATCTTACGACGGCTCACGAAATGGGAGAACGCGCCGTGTGGACCAATGACCGCCACATGCTCGCGGCGGCCACCTACTTCGGCCTGACAGGCCAGTCCGTCTAGCCCCCTACACCGATGGCAACCACAAGACAGTGCAAAACATGCGCTCCATCGCATGCACTCGTTGTAGGGCAGACCGTCGCCCAAGGTTTTCCTCTCCCGCCAGTTTGGCGAAAGCCCAAACGTCACCGGCTACCGGCTCAATAGTCTCGGCTCTCCTTGCGTGAGGATTTGGTTGTGAGTTCGAGTCCTACCTGCGGGGCCAAATTGTTATTTCTTGAACTAGCGCTGTCTGTTTGACTTCATTATGTGCACTGCGGGAAATTCCTCTGCATCGCTCCGGGTGTGACAGTGACCCCGGCGTGGACTCGAACCCCTGACAACGAATCACCGTCTTGGTCTCTTGGGCCTTGCTCTACGCTACGCCGTTGTCAGCTCCCTATCCCCTGAACTCGCAAATTCCGCGGCGCGCCAAAACGGTATGCGAGTCTCCCGTCCGGCGCTGGCTTGGTACAATTCGGAGCGTGCAAGTCAGTCGACAACTCTTGATTTGGACGATCACACTCGCGCTATTGGCCGGTTATCCGGTCTGGGCACTAGGTATCGCCGGAGATTGGCAAGGAACGATCGGGGAAGGGCGGAAATTCCGAGTTGTGCTCAAGATCGCGGCTGATGCCAATGGGAACCTGGGCGCGAATCTCTACAGCATAGACCAATCGTCCGCGGCTATTCCGGTTCAAGCGTTAACCGTGAATGCATCTGTCGTGACATTCGGAGTTCCGAGAATTCGGGGCAGCTACAAAGGCACGCTCAGCGCGGATGGAACCGCCATCACGGGCATATGGACGCAACCGAACGGAGATCATGTCCTGAGTTTCGTCCGCGCCGCCAGGGACACCGCATGGGCTTTGGATCAGGCCCCACACACCAGAAGTTTTGTCAACGTTGACGCTGGCGTGAAACTAGAGGTGTTAGATTGGGGCGGCACAGGCAGGCCATTGGTTTTGCTTGCGGGACTTGGTGATAACGCGCATGTATTCGATCAATTCGCGGCGAAGCTCAAAGCAAAGTACCACGTTTATGCCATTACGCGGCGAGGATTTGGAGCTTCAGATTCTCCGGTGCCGACGGAGACAAACTACTCGGCCAATCGGCTCGGTGACGACGTAATCGCCGTCCTGGACGTCTTGAAGCTGATTCATCCCGTACTGGTTGGACACTCCATCGCCGGCGAAGAGCTTAGTTCGATTGGAACAAGATACCCAGAGCGCGTAGCCGGACTGGTTTACCTTGATGCAGGATACCAATATGCGGCTTATGACAAGGCTCAACCGGACTTTGGGATGGACCTTTTGGAGCTCAAGCGGAAGCTCAGTGCCACTCGCGATGCGATTTCTCCGCAAGAAGAAAGGACGCTTCTAACAGAGATCGCGGCCGACCTTCCGGCGTTTGAAAATGACGTGAAGACGAGGCTGAAGGAAATCGCGGGCATGCCAGCCATGACACCAGAGGCGATTTCCGAAGCGAAGAATCAGCGTATGTCAAGCGAGGGAATCAGCGCCCGGGCGGTCCAAGACGGTAAACAGCCGTTTCGAGATGTGAAGTGCCCGGCGCTGGCCATTTTTGCCGTTCCACATCAACGCGGAGATAAGCAAGATGCGGATGCCGATGCTAGGGATATTGCCCGTGTAGAGCCTCTGGTGAAGGCGTTCGAAAAAGGCGTGCCTCAAGCGAGGGTCGTGCGAATGCCCCATGCCAATCACTACGTTTTCTCGTCAAACGAGGCTGATGTGATAAGAGAAATCGATGAGTTTGTTTCGAGTTTGAAATAGCGACGATGACCGCGCATCCGGGAGTTACGGGGCTCCCTTGGCGACTGAGCAGCCGAAGTGCTACAACGTAGCATAATGAGGAAAACCTTCGTCTGCGAACTCCATATCCACACCTCCGATTTAGCACCGTGCAGCCTTGACTTGCACCTTCGGGCGCGTATCAAATCTTATACATGCCGGTCGTATGGACCATGAAAAACAGATCCTTTGGGTAGGGTCTGCCTACGACGATCTGGTGGCATTCCCAAAAGACGCCCGGAAGAAGCGGGTTTCCAGTTAGGGAAGGTCCAGGCTGGGCTTGATCCTGCCGACTGGAAGCCGTTCGACGAGGTGGGTGCGGGCACAAGGGAGATTCGGATCGGGGAGGCAAACGGTATTTACCGCCTGATGTACGTCGCCAAGTTCGAGGAAGCCATCTACGTTCTGCATTGCTTCCAGAAGAAAACTCAGGTGACCAGCAACCACGACAGGGTAATTGCAGCCGCGCGCTATCGCGCCGTGGTCACTGCGAGGAAGGAAAAGAAATGAAGATCGACACCAAAATCCGCCACGTGACAAAGCCGGGAGCGAACATCTTCCTGGAATTGGGTTTTACCCCGGAAGAGGCCAAACGTCTACAGGCTGCGTCCCGCAAACAGATCAACGACACGCGGCTGCTGAAGCAGCAACTGATGGATGAGCTGTCTGTCTGGATTGCGAAACATCACTTAAAGCAGACCGAGGCCGCCGAGATTCTGATGGTCTCGCGCCCGCGTGTGTCCGACGTAGTCAACAAAAAAACGGCTAAGTTCACCATCGATACGCTTGTGGAAATGCTCAGCCGCGTCGGCAAGCCGGTCAGGCTAGCGATCAACTGACCGCGAGTCGTGGATCGCCGGCACGCAGAAAATAGATCGACGACTACCCTGCTGCAGGACCTGCGGCATGCTACGCTCTTTTCCGTGGTGCAGAGCCGCGCAGCCTGGATTCGTCACGAACTTCTCGACACCAAGCGCTCGCTTCTCAAGTGAGGTGATAATGCCAGACCCCATCGAGCGCATTTACCGAATGGAAGACTCGGGACCTCGCTCGAGGCCTAGGCTTGGCGCGGTTCGAGCGCAGACCGTTTCACGTCGCAAGAGTTCGAAACGTGTCCAAGGTGGAGAGCCAGATTATCAAACCTCAGGTTGGATTCGAACTCAACTGGGCAGCATTATCGGGGGCACAATACAGGAACCACCTGCCTGCTATGACGGCGATAGACGCGGAAGTCGGAATCCGTTGTGAGTATCAACGGATCGGCCATTGTTTCGGACATGCGCACCAGGCAGGCGTCGGCAAAACTCATCGGTACGTTTGCGTATTTTTGCAGGAACGCCACCACTGCGTCCACGTTGTCGTCCAAATCGAACCTCGCAACCACGGCTCTCCGCGAAAGCATCGCGTTCAATGCAGGCGCGCCACGTTCGCCAAGCAGATGGTAGGCTTCAGACAGCACCGCCTCGCAGGTATACCAAGGCGGCGAATTCTCAGCCCCCTCTTGGACCGCCCATTGATGGTGGGAGTCGCGGCGGCTAAGCATCGCCACGAGAAAACCAGCATCAACCAGTACGCTTCTTGCCATAGCCGGTGGTTTTCAAGTATCTCTTCCTTCTTCCGCTCATATCGGCTGGCAAGCCGTCCACCGAGCCGATCAGGTCGGCGATGAGGTTCAGCCGCGCGGACGAACTCGACGTGGGTCCAGCGCCGCGTTGCAAGCGTTCGCGCACCACATCCGACTTTGCGCAATCGCGCTCTCGGGATTCCGCCTCGATTTCCCTAACTAGCTGATCCGGAAGCCGCACCGTCAGGGATTTCATGCTCTCAGTGTAATACACTGCCGTCATGCAAGCAAGACAAGCTCAAGACTTGGTCTGAAAGAAGTTGGACTGGTTCGAGGGCCGCGTTTTAGGCCGCGAAAGTTCGAAACGTGTCCAAGGTGGGGAGCCAAAGAAGGGTCAATCGGTAGTTTGCGGTTGACCGAATCTCATTCTCGATCGGCCCAATGTACCGGCCTGACATCCTGGACTTCAGTACGGAACGCGCTCGATGCCGGTAACGAACGTAACGCCGGAGACGACCATCCCTGACAGCCTATTGTCGTTGGTCACGAACAGATCAGTCCTCGCCGCGGAAGCGCAAGCCAACTGGATCGCGTCGGCTGGCCGAATGCGTTCCCGGCTTCGAATGTCTCCATACCGCTGGGCTGCGTCCAGGTTGAAGGCAACCAATTCCACAGAACCACCCGAGAAAAAGTTGAGATAACTCCTTTCGAGCATGGCGTTGTTCAGTTGTTTTGGCTTGGTGATTACCTCGCCGACTGTAAGGTAGCTAGTCAGCAACTCATCGCCACGGGCCAACATCCTTCGACGGAGCTCGATTACGCGCGGTGACCACTCAGCGTTCTTCTCGAATAGATAAATGAAGAGATTGCTGTCCCAAAAAACTCTCGCCATCCGATCACCATTCCTGGCCCCGTATTCGTCTGTCCGTCAGCACAGCGAATACGTATGGGTAGTCCATCAGGTCGCTGATCTCGGTCGTGCGTGCCAACGGACAACGGGACAGCGCAACTTCAAATTGGGTCCGCGTCAGCTTACGATTCACGCGCTTCCCATCGCGGAAAAACCAAATCCCGGCCCCTTCCACTTCAAAGGTAAGTGGTAATCCCCTCACAGTTTGAAACGGCTCTCCCTGGTGCTTGACCATCCGTCGCCAAACGGCCTCCGGCAGATTTCCCGCAGAGTCGGAGGTCGGATGCATGGCCGGCGGCACGGGCAGATCCTCCGACCTGAGGCGTTCCACAAATTTGTCTCCCGGCTCTAGCTCCCATAGTTGCCTGCCAACTCCAAGCATCGCCAAAACCGGGTCTTTTGCCCCCGTGGCTTGATCCGGGTCTTGTTCTCTATGCAAAGGACGAATTTTATGTTTAGCGATCATCTCCTTACCTCTCTATATTTATATAAGATGATAGAGAGAAAGTCAAGTAGACGACGCTGGAGAACGTCTCAATTCGCGTCCAGACCCGGCCTTCTCCCTTTCCTTTCTGCACTTTCCTAGTTCTAGTCCCGCAGGAGTTCGAGTGGTTCGAAATGGGTCGTCTGCAACCCGCTATCGTCGAAAAAGTCCCGCCGCAAGATCGTTTCACTTCGCGAGGTGAGCATCGATAGCCGATATTGCCTCTCGCTAGAGATTTCGTTGAGCATATACTCATATAAACTCATATACTAGAGAGCGGCGCTGAACCTAATGATGCAATCAATGATTTCGCTCACCTTCGACGACGGGCTCCGGTGCCAGTTTGAAAAAGCCGTACCTATTCTCGCCAGCCACGGCATACCAGCCACATTTTTCCTGACTGCCAATCAGGAGCCAACACATGAATCCTGGTACGGTCACAGAGACGATTGGTGGAAAATTGATTGGCGTGAAGATGACATCGCAAACCTGAGAAAACTGATCAACGACGGCCATGAGATTGGTAGCCACAGTCTCACTCATCACCAACAAACGATGCAAGGCAACCCGCTAGCCGAGGCCTGTGAGTCGAAAGGATTGATCGAGGGTTGGCTTGGGACAAAGGTCACATCATTTTGCTATCCGTACTACAGCTCTCACGCCTATCTTGCTGATGCTGTTAAGAATGCTGGATATGAGCAAGCGCGGGGAGGTCCCCGGGCTTCCTACTATGCCGTCCGCGGCGATGGATCCTTTGACAGATTCAACGTAGACAGCCGCCAGATTTCTGCTGACGACAAAGTTTCCGAATGGGTGCAACCCGGGTGCTGGCACATCTTGACGTTTCACGCAATCGGAGGCCAGCGAGATGGATGGGCACCGATTAGCGTAGGACAATTTGCTGCGCTGATGACAGAACTTGCGAGATGTAGAGACGGTGGCGCTGTAGAAATTCTCCCATTCAAATGCGCGGCAGCCTGTGTGGAATCACTGCCCTAAGCGTTCGGTCGCGTCAGGGATGGTAGCTCTTCTCAAAATGCACTTTGAACACCAGCGAATCCGATTGTGAAGCTCATTCGGGTCGCCGGCACGCGCGTAAAATAAATCAATGACCACCCTCCTCCAGGACCTGCGCCACGCCCTCCGCCTCCTTCGAAACGCCCCAGGATTCACCGCCATCGCCGTCCTGATTCTCGCGCTCGGCATCGGCGCCAACACGACGCTCTTTTCCGTGGTGCAGGGTGTGCTGCTCTACCCGCTGCAATATCCACATTCCGAGCAACTGGTGGCCGTCTACGCCACCTCGCCGGGAGTGGAACGCGCTCCCGTCGTCTATCTGAACTTCCTTGACTGGCAGCGCGACAACCGGACATTCTCCTCCATGGCGATTTATCGCAACCAGGATTACAACCTCACCGGGTCGGCCGAAGCCGAACGCCTGAGCGGCTACCAGATCACCGCGGACTTCTTCGTCATGCTCGGCGTGCAGCCCGTTCTCGGCCGCACTTTCCGTGACGACGACGAACAGGTGGGCGCGGGCCCGGTGGTCATTCTCGGTGGCGGGTTGTGGGCGCGTAAGTTTGGCTCTTCACCCGATGTCATCGGCAAGCCGCTCACGTTGAACGGTGTCTCTTACACAGTAGTGGGCGTGATTCCCGCCAATTTCAATTTCTATGGTCATGACCGCGACGTCTACACTCCCATCGGCCAATGGAACGATCCATCGTTTCGGGATCGCCGCATCTCGGTGAGCGCCCACGCGGCCGGCCGGCTGAAACCAGGCGTAACGCTGGCGCAAGCCCAGGCCGACATGGACGTGGTGGCGCGGAACCTGGCGGCTGCCTTTCCGGTCGCCGACAAAGAGACCGGCGTCGCGCTTGTTTCCATGAAGGAGGACATCGTCGGCAACGTCCAGCCATTCCTGCTGGTGCTTCTCGCCGCCGTTGCTTTCCTGCTATTGATTGCGTGCGCCAATGTCGCGAATCTTCTTCTGGCGCGTTCGCTGGGCCGCTCTCGCGAGTTTGCGGTCCGCGCGGCTCTGGGCGCCGGCCAGTGGCGTGTGGTCCGTCAACTGGTGACGGAATCCGCTCTGCTCGCAGGCGTGGCCGGAGCGCTCGGGTTGCTCCTCGCGGCGCTCGGCGTCCAGGCAGTCGGCAGGAGTTTACCGGGTACCTTGCCGCGCGTGGAGGAAATCTCGCTGGATCGCCCCGTGCTGCTGTTCACGCTGGGAGTTTCCATGTTCGCCGCCATGGTTTCGGGCTTGGCGCCGGCGCTCAAAGGCTCGCGCGTGAATCTTGTGGACATCCTCAAGGAGAGCGGCCGCGGCACCGTCGGCGCGCGACACCGGTTGCAGCGGACGTTCGTCGCCATCGAAGTCGCCACGGCGCTGGTGCTTCTCACCGGTGCCGGGCTGATGCTGCGCAGCCTCACTGCGCTGTGGCGTGTGAATCTCGGCTTCAATCCCAACCACGCCGTCACTTTCAGTCTGTCGATTCCGGCCACGGACAGAACCACTTCGGCGGAAACTCGCGCCCGGCTGCGCCGCTTGGACCAGCAGTTGAGCGCCATCCCCGGCGTGCAGGCTGTTTCCGTCACCCTCGGCTCGCGGCCCATGATTCACGATTCCTCGCTGCCCTTCTGGATCGACGGCCAGCCCAAGCCCGCCAATGAATACGACATGCCCAGTGCGATGTTTTATCTGGTGGAGGCCGGTTTCCAGCAGGCCATGGGAATTACGCTCGAACGCGGCCGCTTCGTGGCGCCGCAAGACAACGAAAACGCGCCCCTGGTCATCGACATCGACGATGTTTTTGCGCGGACCTATTTCCCCAATGAAAATCCCGTCGGCAAGCACGTCCATCTGCAGGAATTTCTGGTTGAGGCCGAGATTGTGGGCGTGGTGGGGCACGTCAAGCAGTGGGGACCGGGCGGCGATCGCAAGACCGCCATCGAAGCGCAGTTCTTCTATCCGTTCATGCAGCTTCCCGAAAAACTGATGTCCATGAGCGCGGGCGGAGTTGCTGTTGTGCTGCGCACGGCGGGAGATCCGGCGGCAGTGATGGGCCTGGTTCGCAAGGCCGTGCAACAACACGATTCGCGCGAAGTGATCTACAATGCGCAAACCCTGGACAGCGTGATCGCCGGCGGCTTAGCCGCACGCAGAATTACCATGATCCTGCTCGGCGTATTCGCCGGGTTCGCGCTGGTGCTTGCCTCGGTGGGGATTTACGGCGTGATTTCCTTCGTGATTGGCCAACGCACGCATGAAATCGGTGTCCGCATGGCGCTCGGGGCCGAGCGCAGAGACGTGATGCGGTTGGTGCTGGGCGAAGGTGCAAAAATGGCCCTGGCTGGCGTGGCCGCTGGCGTAGCCGTAGCGTTGGGATTGACGCGCCTCATGGCCAACGAACTGTTCGGCGTTGCCCCGCAAGATCCATTGACCTTCGCCGCGGTTGCCATCGTGCTGACTGTGGTCGCCCTCGCCGCCTGTTATCTTCCGGCGCGGCGCGCAGCTCGGGTAGATCCTATGGTGGCGCTAAGACACGAGTAGAGACCTGCTCATACCTCCAAGCCCCCATCGGGGTTGAGCAACCGTTGCCTAACTGGCGCGCCTACATCGCGACCACTCACCGCGGCGTCGAGATGTGGGCGCTGATCCTCTGGACGCAATCGATCTGAGCAAACCTCGTAGGGCTTAAAGGCCAAACCTCGTGGACGCTCGGCGAGAGCGACACCCGCTCGATCCAAAGAGTCAATTCTCTCGGGGGAACGTTGACGAGGTGTCCAGTTCCGCTTGCACCGCTGGTTCTACTCGTTTGAGGTCGATTCGTTTGTAATCACCTGCTTCCTGGACGGCCTGCTGGCACGAGATCTGATCGATTTTGCTCTCGACAAATGCAATCAACAAACCTGGCGTGGGTGAAACATATCTGGCACTGAGACGGACGCAGTAGTGCCCGCCGCTCTCGATGTCCAGGTGCAACGAATTCTTTCCAGGACGGTTGGACTTATGTGAGGTGACAAAGTCGTGTCCCCCTGCCGCAAGTTGAAATGTCATGAAGCGCCCTCGCGACGCATGTGCCATCTTCTTGTTGCCATCATAAAGCCAGCCGGTAAAGGAGGCCGTGCCGACCGGAACAACCGCAGCCTTGGCCTGCTGTTTCGGCGTGAGCGCGTAAGAATAGAACGTTACTGTTCCTGTCTGCGCAGCGCACGGAAGAACGAAACAGGTAATGGCAAGAACCCGCGACAATTGTGCACGTATTTTCATGGTCGTCCAGTCTGTTTCGTTGAGTCAACGGATGATTATACCAGCGGAGTGAAATCGACCGAGCGGCGCTCAATGAGATCCAGCAAAAATGGCTCGACAAATGGAGGTCGGGCGGCAACCCCGCAATTGCGCTGCGCTAATTCGGCTCGACGCGTCCCAGAGCCTCATCGGTTGCCAACTCCAACTCTTCAAGCTCACTCTCGTCGAGATCCCGGATCTTGGTCTTCAAGGCCGACTTGGGAATGGCCCGCATCTGGAATGCCAGCGCAACGGAGTCCTGGGGCGGTCCGCCTAGGGAAGAGGAGCCAATCAACGCGGTTCCGGCCAGCTTCGCGCGGTCAAGGTTCGTGGTGAGCGGAACTACCAGGACCGATTCAAGCGCTTGCGTCAACGTATCACTTTGCCAAATCACAACGGGCCTACGCCCCGTCTATTCCCGAGGTCGATATGAACCGAGGTCAGCCCACCAAACCTCTCCTCGCTTCAACTCCGCTCCGTTGCCTCAAGGGAGTTCGCCCACTCAGCGAGACCTTGCTCAGCGAGAGGAAGGTCCTCCCCGTTCCCGGTCTTCGCCAATCTCACCAAATCCCAGCGACTGGGGTCCGGCCGCCGCAGCACGATTAGTTTCACACACTCACCTGGCCGAAGGCCCAGCCGCTCCGCAGGCCGCAGCACACCATTTTCGTACTGGGCTTCAACCAATCTCACGACCATGATCGTAGCACGCGGCGCTTGCATCTCGCACGGTTCCAGATTTATCCAGCCTGGGCCGGATACCTCGGGGCGCGTGGCGCGGAGACGCGGCTCCCGACGAGAATTAAGCCGGTCGAACAGATGAGGATTTGTGCCACAAAAGTTCGAAACATGTCCAAGTGGGGAGCCAAATATCAAAACATCAGTCGGGATTCGAACTCAACTTCAGCCCACAGGAGGCCAAGGCGCACGCCTTCGGGGCGGCGATGTTAAAGCAGGCCCGCGAACTCTTCCACCGTGAGCCCGGCCTCTCGGATCAACGCTCGAAGAGTCATTTTCGCCAGTTCTTTATGGTTGGGAACGGACAGGCGTCTGTGACGTGGGTCGACGTGCCGGGGGCAATGGATCGCCGTGCTTCCGCAGGCTCTTCAGGTAGCCTTCGATTGCCTCACGAATGTTCTCGGCTGCTTCCGCGCGGGTTCGGCCCTGAGAAACGCAGCCAGGCAGAGCCGGACAGGTTGCCACAAACACCCCGTCTTCGTCCGGTTCCAGATACACGCGATACTTCATTACCTGCATTCTATCAGGCCGGTCAGGCGCCAGTTCCTGTGCGACGTGCATGGATCTGATGGTCACCAGCGAATCTCGAAAACGACGCCGACCGGACACACCCAGACTGGATAGGCCCAAGGTTTGAGTGCCTCGGCGGCAAGGATCGGCGCCGTGCAGCAACACGATTCGCGCGAAGTGATCTACAATGCGCAAACTCTCGACAGCGTGATCGCCGGCGGCTTAGCCGCTCGCAGAATTACCATGATCCTTCTCGGCGTATTCGCCGGGTTCGCGCCGGCGCTACGGGCGTTTCAGGCGTTTCTTCGGGGTTGCCCTGGCTTTAAATTGACCCCGGCGTGGACTCGATCTCCTAAAATTCGACCAGCATGCCCCAAACGAATCGGCACTCGCCCACTTATGCGTGCCAACGTCGGGATGGCCGGCATCCACTCGGACCCGCCGCTAAAACGCTACGCCGTTTATGACGAGCAATCCGCATGGTGACAGGAATCCATCTCATGTCTGCGGCTTGGGCGTCATGCGTCGCGCTTCACAAGGTAAGTCTGCAACGACTCGATTATGGAAGCTACCCAAACGAAGTTGGACGCCCGCTCCTAGCCGGGCAGCCGACGCCAAGATCGATCACTTCACGACCGTCCCAAGCTCGCTGCCAGGGCTACCAGAAGCTGGTCCAGTTGCTCGAACTGCTCGCAAGCCCCACCTGTACTCCCGGAGGCGATTGCATCGTCGAGAGCTTTTTTTGAGGGATAGAGGTCGTGCATCACGACCAGCGTCTCGCCGCCTCTTTCTTCGAAGGTCACCGTCGTGACGGCCCCACCTTCATCCCCTTCGTCATTCGTCCAGACCAGGCGCGAGTGCGGAGTCACTTCGACGTACGTGCCAAAGAATGACATAGGCTGCTCCGAGGAAGCGTGACGGAACACGAAACGGTACGCGCCCCCCGTACGAACATCGGCCTCGCAGGAAAGGAAGGACACTCCCAACGACTTCGGCGCCCACCACCGCTGGAGCAGTTCGGGTTTGGTCCACGCATCGAAGACGATATGCGCCGGACCGTTGAAGGTTCGAGTCACAACCAGCTCACGCTCGGACGTCCGTTCCACTGTCGTGCCGTATTTCGTGGGGTTAATTTGACTATCTTTTCTTTCGTCCATCGGCTCTCTCCTTCTGTTTTAATTCCTCGACAAGCTTGTCCAACTCGTCGAAGCGTGCCGCCCAGCGCTGGCGGTACCTCTCGATCCATGCCGCCTCTTGCTCCAGTCCGCGTAGGCCGAGCTTGCAGGTCCGCACGCGCCCGACCTTCTCTGTGGTGACGAGCCCGGCCTGCTCCAAGACGCCGACGTGCTTCTTCATGCCCGTTAGGGTCATGTGAAACTTCCCGGCAAGGTCCGTGATCGAAGCGTTCGCGCGTCCGAGTTGTTCCAGAACCCCGCGTCGGGTGGCATCCGAGAGTGCGGCGAACGAAGCATCCAGAACGGTTCCCGCATACTGAACCATATGGTTCAGTATATAGCACGGATTGGCGACTTGCAAGGGGGACCCAATCTAAATCTTCTCGACCTCGTGCCATCTCACTGCTCTCATTACCGGCTCCATTTTGACCGTGACCCAGACGTGGACTCGAACCATTCGGCGCTAGCCCACCATGCGGGCCACCTCCTACGTGCCACCATCCAGATGACCGGCACGCGCCGGAAGCTGGCATTTGGCAATTCGGTGGTACTAGCGGTTCCCTTCAAGGTTGGAAATTCATTCGCTTCCAAATAAACAGCCCTTACGCAGAATGCAGCCCCATCTGCTTGTCCGCCGCACTCGGGTGATTGAACTAAGATGGACCATGTCCACTGCGCGCGTTCCGGTTTTTCTCGCACTCTCCCTCGCGATTCGCTGCCTGGCCCAATCGCCTAAGCCCCCGGCTGAGGCCGGTTTTATGTCTCATTGGGGCAAGATTGAGCAAATGTACGGTTACGAAGCCTGGGGCGTAACGACCATCCCGTCCTACGGCGCTAACCAGGTGAAAAGGTACGGCCGCCACTGGAATCTCTTCGTACGCACTCCGGGGTTTAAAGACCGCGAGGCGATATGGGCCGCAGTGAAGCCCTATGCAGTGCAAGCCGGATGGACAGTGGTTTCGGAAAATCTCAAGGGCGGTCTGCTGGTCGTTTTGCACTACAACCGGGACGGCGTCGAGGCCTGGGCCAACGCCGGCACGGATAATCCCGGAACCAACTTTTTTGCGGAAATCATCGAGGTCACTCCGCCGCCGGTCTCGTTGACCTTGACGGAGCCCGCCGCAACGCCCGAGAAACTGCCCGCAGCCGGAAAAGGCGATTTCCCATTTCTCGCGCCCATTCCCGGTTCGCAGGCGCATGGCGGACAGGAGGACAACTCTCCCTTCCGCCTCACCCCCAAGGGCGCGAAACAGGACGAAATCGTCGCCAACGGCTCGGTCGTCCGAAGCTACTCGTTGAAAGACGGCTCGCAGGCGCTCTTTGCCGCCGTCTACCATGACGCCCTGCTCAAGGCCGGCTGGAGCATCGAAAACGAATCGCCGAACGCCGAAGTGATCGTAGCTCACTACGCCAGGAAAGGGCGCAATCTCTGGGCGTTCTTGATTGATCACGGACCTGACTACGACATCCGAGTCGGCAAGGAAGCCGCCACCGATCAGATGAAGTCCACCCTTGCCTCCGCCTGCCACGTCGCCCTCGTGGGCGTGCTTTTCGATTTCAACAAATCCACCCTCCAGCCTGCTTCCGACGGAATCCTCACCCAGGTCTCGACGTTAATGACTGCGAACCCGTCGCTAAACGTCGAGATTCAGGGGCACACCGACAACGTCGGCGCCGACGCCTACAATCAGACTCTGTCCGAAGCTCGCGCCCGTTCCGTCATGACTTGGCTGACCCAGCACGGAGTCGCCGCCGCCCGCATGACCGCTAAGGGCTACGGTAAAACCCAACCCGTCGCTGACAACAACTCCGACGAAGGCCGGATGAGGAACCGCAGGGTCGAAATCGCCGATCCCAAATGCAAACCTGCGGCGAAGTAACAAAATCCGACGAGTACTGCATCCTGAACCCCAAGTCGCCATCGCGCGGATCTGCCTGCCATCCGGAATGCGCGACATCCTGAAGTTAGCTTGCGCCCCGTTGCCGATTACGCCTTCTCTGCCAACCGATCGAGTGTCTTTTTCATCGCCGCCATCCCTTCCTCCATCATCGACCCAATCGTTCCGGCAGCCTCATTCGGCAGCAGGTCGGCAATCCAAACCACCCTGGTTTGACCGTCCGGGTTCGCGAAGACCTGAGCCGACGCGTTGTAGTGCGTGAGCCGTTCGGAGATTGCCGACCAGACAACCCGTCGCGCCTCGTCGTCGATAGCGACAATTGGCTCACGAAGCACCACGCCATTCCCAAACGTTACTATGCGTTCACCAGGTTCAAGCCGGGTGTCGACAACAAAACCGGGTACCAGCCGGGTGTGTAGTGCGCCAATGTCCCGGAGCGCCGCCCAGACGTCGTCGGAATTCGCCGTGGTTGAAATCTCTTTCCGAATAGAAGCCATGTGTGCGTTTTCCCATTTTTTCGCTGCGTTAGCGGGACGCCGGCGGTAGAATGCTCATCAGCCGGCAGTAAGCCACTAATTGACCATAGTGTTCAGCCGTGTGTTCAACGAACGGCACTACCAGTTCCGCCGTTTTCAGGTTCGTTGCGCTCTCAGAGTTCCTCACTGCCTCGGCCACTTCGTTCGCGCTTCGCCGCAACACCTCAAGAACGCTCGCTTTCGTCGGGTATTCCGCGAGCGACAGTTCGTTAGCAGTGTCATTGGCACTCTTCCCGCGCAGGGAGTCGGCGACGTACTGGTTCCAAAACGCGACGTGACGGAGAACCTGGCCGACGCTGCGGGCACTGGCTACGGGCGTCGATTCAAATTTCTCCGCGGGCACCTCCTCCGCTAATTCCGCGATCTTCCGGGAGACCTGCTCCCACCTCTCCGCCAGAAAGCGCGCCAACCCCTCGCGCTCAGCTTTCGCAACCATATTTATTTGTCCTTTCATGTTTCATCCCGCCGCGGTCCGCCACGTGATGTCGTACCAGCTAAAATAGATTTATAAGGCTGGGAGGCACGAACATTCTTGGCGAAAATTGCGGTCGCTTCCGAAAAACAACCGGCCGGCGTCGGCCCCAACTGGGTCTCGGGAGGCCCAACCGCACGCTTACTTGCTGCCGGCGACGGCTGGACCGTTTCCGACGTGGTTTGTTCCGCCGGCCCTTTGGACCGCCCCTTTGAGGAGCGGCATTCGCGGACGTCGATCGCCATTGTCGTCAGCGGCACGTTTCAGTATCGTTCCTCGACGGGTCGCGAACTGATGACTCCAGGTTCCTTACTTCTCGGCAACGCCGGTGAATGCTTCATGTGCGGGCATGAGCACGCCACCGGCGATCGCTGCGTGTCGTTCTCCTACGCACCTGAGTTTTTCGATCGTCTTGCATCGGAAGCGGGAGTATCCCGAATGCGCTTCGACATTCCGCGCCTCCCCCCGATCCGTGCCCTGGCTCAACTGGCGGCGAAAGCTTCCGCGCTGCTGGCCGGAGCCGATCGCGTGTCGGCGGAGGAACTTAGCATTCAAGTAGCGGCTCAAGCCATCCAGATCGCGCGCGGTGTTGAGCCTCGCCGCACCTGCGCGGACGCCAGTTCGTTGGCGCGCGTCACGCGAGTGGTCCGGATGATCGACACTCAGCCCGACACTCCTCATGACTTGGCAAGCCTGGCGCGGATCGCGCGTCTGAGCCGCTACCACTTTCTTCGTGCGTTTGAGAGACTCACAGGGACGACACCGCATCAGTACCTGCTCCGGGCGCGGCTCCGCAAGGCGGCCGTCCGCTTAAGGACGGAGCCGGCGAGAGTCGTGGACATAGCTCTCGAATGCGGCTTCGGAGATATCTCCAATTTCAACCGCACGTTTCGCACGGAGTTTGGCGTAAGCCCGCGCGTGTATCGCTCCCGGCCTTCTGAGCCGTGACCGTAAGAAGCCGTGAAGAAATCGGCAACCGCTTCCTTACGGTCGCGGCTCGGTTTGGTCTGTCGCGTATTTGAAAGATGTTACCGAGCCGTGACCGTAAGGGAGCGGTTGGACAGGTTATTCCATTGCAGATCCTTAGCCGCCATTCGTCGATTCTCGTTCCCTCGAACTCTTACCAGCGCCACCCGCCCAAAAACCTGAGCCAAGGTTATAACCCCCTGCTGAACAGTCGAATTGGTGTCGATATCAAATCGTTCTCAGGAATGCGATCAGCGCCTTCCTGTCTTCGGCGGAAAGATGCAGACCGTAGGCGTGCCCCTTCACCGCATAGGCCTTCGTTCCGTAAGGCTTGAATCCCGTAGGGACATAATCGTTGCGGGTACGGCGTGGGTCGAACCAGTCTTCGAGCGTCGCACTCCATCCGCTGTGCCCGAACATGCCGCGATACCACACTCCTTTCAGCGATGGAACCTTGTAGTAGCCGGTGCCGCGACGGGTCTTGAGCGCCAGACCGGGATCGGTCCCCACCGAAATCAAGAGGATGTCGTATTTCTGCTCGGCCCCGGTCGGAGGCGTGAAACCCTCCGCCGGAGTCAGTTTGTTGTTCGTGTAAAGCGGCGGCGTGTGGCACGCCGCGCAGCCTTCGCGCTGGAAGACTCTTTGGCCCTGGGCGGCCACCGCGTCAAACTTGTTCGGGTTCGGAGGCGGCTCGAGCGAATAAACGTAAAGCGCCAGGGCATAAAGCTGCTCGTCGCTGTAGCGATCGGCCTGAGTCCGGAGAGGATCCAACTTGTCGGGGGCGGGCAGCACCTTGAAGTCCGGAGGGCCATCCGGCACAAACCCGTCGAAGCTGGCAAGATCGTCAGCCCCTTGGTTCAGCGCTGCGTAACGCATCAGGTCCACGATGCCGCGATGCTGCTGCAGACCAGTGCGGTCTAGATAATGACGATCCTTGACGCCGATCAGGTCCGGCACTTGAACCGGGAAGAAAGGGCTTGACCGGTGGCGGGCTTGCACGCCGGAGGGAATGGCTTCATGGGCGGCAGCGATCTCGTCAATCGACATCTGAAGCAGGCGCGCTTGCGGGTCGGGATTGAGCCACGGCGCTCCAAATAGGCGATAATTTCCTAGCCGCACCCCCGTCAAACCTTGAGGTGGGGCCGCCCGGAAGTTGTAACCCAGGGCCCGATCGAACGGAAAATTTCCTTGTGCCCCTTTGATCACGGTGCCATCCGGCATCAACCGCGTGTGACAGGAGGCGCAGGAAAGACTGCCGACTTCGACTTGCCCCTTCTTCCTGACGACATAAGCATAGCCGGGCAGCGTGCCGTCCTGTGTAAACCTGGCCCCCACGTCGGCCCACCACTTCGGATTTCGCACGTCCGAAGTCGTAGCGACTGCCCGGACCCCCAGATACCCGATCGCCGAATCGAACACCATCTCCCCGGCCTTTATCCAGTCTGCCTGATTCCGCAGCGGCGGCCGATGACTGCGATCGTCCCAAATGACTTGCGGTTCCTGCTGCTTCAGCCAATCCATGTATCCGGACGGCTCATGACCGGGTGCGTAAATGGGATAGCTTTTGTAAATGGGACGGACCGGAACCTTGTAGTAATAATCGGACGAGACGTGCTTGGGAGAGCCGGCTGGGTTTGCGAGAGGAATCTCCAGCATCGCGATTGCTACATCATCCCAGGTCTTTGGAATCTCGGGATGAAATTCTGCCCTTCTGCCAGGTTGCGCGTACCCGCTGGCATAGCACGCGCAGAAAGCGATGATTAATGCATCCCTCACCATGCCCTCGGTATGTGCTCATTTTATCGCCTCAACTCGCCACGCAGTGAACTCCTGGCAAGCATTTTCTACTTGGGTTTCATTGCCGAGTTCGAGACATATCCACACTGGGTGCCCGCCATGGACACGAGCCAGCAGTTCGAATCGATCGTTCTCAAAAAATGGGAGGCGGCAGGCGCGCTCACTGGATGGCAAAAATTCGATCCGCCGGCCTGAGAGGATCTATCTCAGGTCATGGCAGCTCTAGTCTGTCACGCTCGCTGTGCTATCGCAGGTGATATTATTATCAGAAGAGGCGACGGTTGCGACTCATCCTCGATACCGACGTGCTGGTAGCCGCTTTGCGAAGCGACCGGGGAGCTTCCAGGCAATTATTGATCGGCGCCCTCGATCGGACATTTGAAGTACTTGCTTCGGTGCCGTTGGTCATCGAGTACGAGGCGGTCTTGACAAGGCAGGAGCATCTCGACGCCAGTGGCCTGACCGCGCGGCAGATAAACGACGTGCTCGATGCTTTAGTAAAGGTATCCATTCCGGTGCCTCTGCGGTTCTTGTGGCGTCCGCAGTTGAAGGACCCCGCCGATGAGATGGTCCTGGCGACGGCAGTGAACGGTGCGGCAGATTGGCTGGTTACTTTCAACCTTCGTCATCTCGCCGGTGCCGCCCGGCAGTTCGGAATCCATGTGGCGAGGCCATGCGATGTTTGGAGGGAGATTCGAGGACATGCGAAGAAGTAACGTTGCGTTGCGGCTACAGGCCTCAATACTCGAAGAGGCGCGCCGCGTTTCTCAAACCGAAGGAGTGGCGCTGAACCAGTTCATCAACGTCGCGGTGGCGGAGAAGGTGTCGGCCTTGCGGACCGAGGAGTATTTCCGTGAGCGCGGAGCGCGGGGCAATGTCGCCAAGGCAAAGCGACTCCTGAAACGCGCCGGGCGCGGAAACCCTCCGCGGCCAGGTGACGAAGTACACTGAACCGGAACCGGCCTGCCTGGCCCAGCGCGGCTTCGCGGCAAATTGAAGGTGGACCTAAGCACTCCCGTCTCACCTGAACTCGGGCCCGCGTAGCGACTCACGTAGGTCAACCACGACGGCGTCATTCGGCGCAAGCTGATAGAGGCTCAGGATCAGATCGAAAGCGGTGGTAAAGTACGCGAGTTCGTCACGGAAGTCGGCGTACACACGGCCATGCAGCAGCGGTGGCAAAGAAGTCGTCTTCTCGCCATCCAGCAGCAGGGGGAGCACGCTTTGCTTCTGTGATTCGGTACCGAGAAGACGATTGCTTATTAGATCGACCTCTGCGGCCACGACGTAGCCAGTGCTGACGTCTTTGTTATCGTACTTCCGTCGGTACAGCGGTGTGCCGACCATGACAATCCGGTCGCTCTTCTCGATCCTTTCCACAAACCGTGCCACGCTCACGCCGATCTGCGCGTTGTGCCAACGGTCCAAGACCACGTTGATTCCGACCTTTTGCAAATCCGGCGCGAGCCTTTTTTCGACCCAGCGTTCATGCTTGGGCAGGCCCCAGGCATAGCTTATGAAAGTCTCCGGCGGAGTGATCTTCTGTTCGGCCACGTAAGCGCGCAAACGGAAGACGGCCTGCTCGAAACGTGTCCGTTGTTCGGCGGCGCGGCGTTGCAGTTCCACATCGGCTGCAACTTCACGGGTCAACTGGATCGGCTCCGCCATCGTCGGCAGCGTCAGCCTCTCGCCGCAATCGTTGCAGAAAGCAAAATCCTTTCCTTCCTTGAGCCGCTGGCGCACCACCGGCCGAGCAAGCAAGTGACCGCATTTCGTATTGGTGCAGCGCACCGGTTCGTAGCGCATCACGGTCAGGTTTCGCCGGGCCAGGAAGCTCTCGAACAGTCCTTGGAAGAGGGTTCGCACTGGCAGGCCCACCTTAGGACCGAAGCAGAGCACAAAGTCCAACTCGCCGTCGCGCTCCGCCTCCTGCCGGAATCCGCACACCAGCGCGTCCCCCACCTCGTACCGGGCGTTGTTGTGCCACTGGGCCGTGCGTGTAAAGGTGTGTGTGTACCCCAGCAAGACCACCAGCGAGGCGAACACGTTCTCGGTTGGTCCACTCACCGTATAGGCAACACCTTCTTCGGTCGCCTGCTCCTCCTCCGGCGGCTTCTTCAAGTTGATCAGTTCCGGAAATACCAGATAGGGCTCCATGCGCAGCGGGTCAGTCTCGCGGAAACAGACATTGTGCTCCAGGAACAGCAGCGCCGCCGAGTCCAGCAGAACTTCGCGCTCGCCCTCGTTCAGGTCCTGCAGTTCTGGAAAATCGTAGCCGCCGGTCAGCAGCCGTTTCTCTTCCAGCGCACCAAGCCCCTTCGGATTCCGCCGTGCCTCCAGTACAAACGACGACGCCAGGTTGTTGAGCCGTTCCGGTTGGAGCAAGATGCGATGCTCGCCCTTGGAGGTCCGGAGGCGTTTTATATAGCCGTAGTTCTCCAGGTGGCCCACGGCGGTGAGCATCTCGTCGTCATTGAAACGCCATTCGGCATCGGTAGCCTCCAGACGGCCACGGAGTTCCTCGGGCGTGACGATGGCCTGGGCGTCCGATTTCGCTTCCTTGAGCCCGAGGACATAGTCCTTGATCCGCTTGAAGGTCGTGGTCGTGACCGTCGCGGCCTTGTCCTCCCAGGGGATCAGAGATTTCATTCGTATAACCAGTTCCGCGATGCCCTCGCCCGTGACGGCGCTCGTCGCGATCGGTCCCACGATGCCGTGCCTTAGGCAGAATGCCTTCAACTCTTCAGGCGTCAGGGAACATGTTCCGCGATCCGTCTGCGCAGCCACAAGGATGATTGGGCAGCGGACTTGCCCTGTTTGGAGTTGCTTTAGCCAGAAGCCCACGCCATGCATCGGGTCGCGGAGATCCGAGGCGTCAAACAAGACCAGCGCGAGGTCGGCATTATCCACGAAGAGCGCATGCACCAGTCGGTAGTCGGGCTGGCCCGCAAAGTCCCAGAGGATCGCCTCGCAGTCCGTCCCGTCGGCGCGGCGCTGGCCAAGGGCCGGGAACACCCAGAACTGCTGCCCGTGGGTGGACTCCTGCTTCTCGAATCGTCCGTGGATGAGGCGATAGCCCAGCGCAGATTTACCCACGCTGTGATCTCCCACCAACACGATCTTGCCTGTGGTGTGATGGACCGTGCGCGCGGCCGCGGCCAGACCCGCTCGCTGGCCTAAGAGCACGTCGAAGTCCAGATCCCAGAGGTGGATCGCCCGCGGAGCGACCGGACCCGAACAGCCTGCGGCCAGAATCGGTAGCGTGGGATGAAAAGCAAGGGCGGGAATCCACTTGTCGTGATTCTTGGGTTCCGGGATCACCGCCACAGTCTCCCAGGTCTCACAACTCCACAGGCGGATTGTGTCATCGTTACTCTTTGATGCCAACAGTCGCCCGTTCGGCGAGTAGGCAACGATGTCCACAAACGAAGTGTGCCCTTCGAGCGTGCGGAGCAGCTTGCCGCTTCGCGCCTCCCAGAGATTCACTGATTCGTCGGCACTCCCACTGGCCAGCGTCCCGCCCTGTGGATCAAACGCCACGCTATAGACTTTGCTTTGGTGCTC
>DASQGY010000325.1:0-1919 GCA_035632375.1 Bryobacteraceae bacterium
AGGTCGGGTACCTGGTCGGCGCCGCCAACAATCTGGGGAAGCAGCCGGAGAAACTCACGGTGGCGCTCGAAACCTATTTCCGGATGCAGGCCGTGGAGGCCCAGATCAATTCTCTGGTGGAGGGCGTGCGGCGGTATCAAAATCCCGCGGTGGGCGATCTGATGATCAGCGTGATGGCCGCCAATTCAACCAACCGCGATCAGCTTCGGCAGTACATCACGGACCTGGCCGAAACCAAGGAGCCGGAGTTCCAAATCGCCGACAAAGAAGCGCAGCGTTGCCGGGGAACACTGGTGCGGCAGGCGCCCCCGCGCCCGGCGGCGGCGCCCAAGCCTCCCGCAGCCTCGCCCAGCAAGACGGAACCCAAGCCATGACGGAAGCCGCGACTTTCTTGTGTAGCATCTGCAATGAGCCTTCGACGGACATCTGCGTATATTGCACCAAGGATGCCTGCGCCAATCATCGCTGCGAGAAGTGCTTGCGATGCAGCGACTGCTGCCAGTGCGAGTTTCGGCGGACCGAAGAGTAGACCGCTGCGTGAATGTGGCGCACGCTTGAGAGGCTGCGGAAAAACTGAGTGATTATTCGTAGCAATCGATGTGGATGCACAATTGGTAGGCGCATCGACCGCCACCGAGTGGCGCTAGACCGCCTTGCGCGGACGGTCGGCTAAGTCGCTGGCTCAAGTTTGCTCATGCGGAGGAGATTGTAAACTCCGGCCGCGAAATCAAAGTTCCAGGCTACTCGATCAGTCCCTCGGAATCGTGTTTGCCGCTGTCCGGCCGGGCCTTTCAACCACGCGAAGCATCGTTCGATCCACTTCCGTTTTCGCCGGCTTTGGCGATACCGAGCCGTGCGGCGCAACGCCTCCCCAATCAGATCCGGTCGCTTGCGTCGCGGCCATGCGGGCAGATGCGCTTCGAATCCCAGCCGCTTCACGGCCTCCACAAAATCCTGTTCGTGATAAGCCGTATCCGCCGCCACCGATACGCGCCGCCCGATGCCGTGCAGTTGCTTGCGCCACTGTTGAATCTTTTCGAGCAGGCCTGCTGCGGCCTGCCGTTCGGCATGAGCCGAGCATTTGGTCAGAGTGCTGGCCACGATCAGTCCGTTGCGGTGTTCCATCGCCAAGTGTCCAAGATAGCCAAGCCGAAACGCATCGCGCGCGCTCTTGCGATACAGCCGCGCGTCCGGGTCGGTCGAGCTTTCGAACACATCGCGCTTGAGCAGCTTGCCTCCGCGGCCCGTGCCAGTACTGGGCGGATCATCCTTGGGCCGGTAGCTGTCCTCGCTCGCCCACGCTTGGATGAGCGTGCCATCGACGCTGAAGTGCTCCGGGTCGATCAGCTGGGCGTCGTGCGCCTCCATCACCACCGCCTTCAGCCACTGCTGCGCCAGATCGCTTTCCAGAAAGCGCGCACGGTTTTTGGTGAATACCGTCACGTCCCATGGTTCCTGGCTCATCGTCAGGCCGACCAACCAGCGCAACGCGAAGTTGTAGCGCATCTCCTCCATCAGGCGGCGCTCGCTGCGGAAGCCGTACAAGACTTGCAACAGCAGTGCGCGCAACACTTGTTCGGGGGGCACACTGGGACGTCCGGTGCTCGCGTAGAGCTTTTCAAACAACGGCTCCAGCCGCTGCAGAGCGCGGTCGGCCCGCTGGCGGATCGTTCGCAACGGATGGTCTGGAGGGATCAGGCTCTCGATCGATATCGTGCAGAATAATTCGTTTTGCGGTTCATCGTGGCTGCGCATAGTCAAAAGACGATGCTCAGTGAGCTAAGGCTACCCTACCCATCGAGTTTTTCCGCAGCCTCTTGAGCGTGCGCCACGTCCGAAAAACCGGGAAATGGTCTAGAAGATAAAGTTCAGGCCGCCGCGGACCGCGCGGGGCGAGTTGGTCAGCACCGTGTGGCAGG
>DASQGY010000326.1:0-51441 GCA_035632375.1 Bryobacteraceae bacterium
CCAAGACGCTGATGGTGTCGTTGGCCTTGATGGTGCCGTCGACGCTGACAATGGCGATGCCGTTGCTGCTGAAGTGGAACGCCATGGCGGGCCGGGGATCGGAGCCATTCTGCGCCAGGATGCCGGGGTTCTCGAGCACGATGGGCGATGAGACCGCGGCTGTGATGGTTATGCTTCCGTCGCTGTGAACGGTTCGTACGTAGGAACTGGTCCCGCTCGAATCGTTGACTTCGTAGGGAACCTGGGTGTTGATCTGCGTGGGCGACACAAATAGCAGAGGCGCCTTAATGCCGTCGAAGTAAACGCTGACGCCCGCCAGCGTGGTGGGATAGAAGCCCTTGGAGTCGGGTACACCGGGTACACCGTCGGGGCTTGTATCGCTCAAGTTGGTTCCCTGGATGGTCACCAGCGATCCGGGCGCCACCTCTGCGGCATTTTGGCCTCCGCTTAACACGCTGGAGGCGGCGGTCACGACGATCACGGCGTTGGTGGAGGTCTTTACTGCGTAGCCGATGTTGTTGCCGTCCGTGCCAGGGAGCTTTGACACCAGCAGCAGTTCACTGAATCCCGGATTCGGTCGCGCGACGACGTTGGGATCGGGAGTCCCGCTGGTCTTCCCGTTGATCAAGTCGGCGAGGGCCTGAATGATCGTGGTCAGCGTGTCCTTATCGACGATGGTGTACGTGTAGTCGGTGGAGTTGATAGTGACGGTGACGGTGTCGGCGGCCTTTATCGTACCTGAGAATGTGACGGACCCCACGGCGAAGACGGCGCGGCTGAACGCGTTGGTGACGCCATTGATGGGCACACTGGTCTCGCCGATGGTGAAGGCGAGCACACGCCGGTCATACGGATCGCTGACGAAAAGATTGGTGCCATCCCAGGCCAGCGCGAGAGGAGTGCGGATGGTGGCTGGGCTGGAGCGGAGGATGTTGCTGTCGGGGCGGAAGGTATCGGTGGAATCGGTTACCTGCTCGCTAAACTCATCCGGCTGGCCGAGAATCACGTCGGCTTTCTGGCCGTTTTGAGTCGGGATGGTGTTGAAGATGAGGATACGGTCGTTGCCGCCGTCGGCGATAAATAGGCGCTTGCCGTCGGAGAGTGCGTAGCGCGGGAAGCTCAACGTATTGCCGCAGCGCGCCGGGTACGTTGGGTTGTTGCTGCTATCGGTGCCGTTGGACATGCAGAGCTTGGAGGCATTATTATCGCCCTCGCTGGTCATGTCGGGCTGGCCGACCACGATGTCGGCGGGCTGCTGGGTTGTGGTGGGAATCGACTTCCAAATCAGCACGCGATTGTGACCCAGGTCGGTCACGTAGAGACTTGTTCCGTCTGATGTGACGGAAGTGGGAGCGAACATGTTGTTGGCTTGCGGAGGAAGATCGAGTTGCGTAGCGGGGGGAGCGGCGCTCAGGTTGGGTTCTCCCAGAACATAGTCGGCGGCCTGGGCGTTGCTTGTCGGAATGTTATTCCACACTAGAACGCGATGGTTGTGAGTGTCGGCCACGAACAGGCGCGTGCCCTGAATCCAGACGCCTTGGGGGCCACGCATGCTGCTGGCGCCAATTCCGGCCGCGCCGGAGGTGAAGTTCGGCTGGCCAAGCACGATGTCGGCGTTCACGCCGTTCGAGGTAGGAATGTTCTTCCAGATCAGCACGCGATTGTTGTCGGTGTCGGCCACCACCAGGATCTTGCCGTCGCTGGCGACGCCGGTGGGAGTCCGCAGACCATTCTGAGTGAGATTGATTGCGGTGCTACTGAAATCGAGTTGGCCGAGTACGACATTGGCCTGTCCGATGGAGGGACTGCCGACGCAAACCGGACAGCGCGTCCCTTGTGGAATGTCGGTGGCGGGCGGATAGATGAAGCTGGAGATGTTATTGAAGATGAGAACGCGGTTGAGCACCGGGTCGGCGGCAATATGATTGGAATCCACCACGATCAGGGTGTTGTTGACGTAGGCCAGTCCGCTGGCGGCGCCGAGCTGATACGCAGAAACCCCGCTGTCCTGTGAGGTGAAAGTGGTCTGGCCGATGGTGATACGCGCCGCTTGGCCGGTTTGGAAATCGGCCGCGAACGCCACGACTGACGATAGTAAGAAAACGCTAAGATGCTTCATCACTTTGAATTTAGTGGGCGCGGGTATGGACCCAGTATAACAACTCGACGGGCTGGAGTCCGGCTTGGTTGCCGGGTTTCTCCGCGAGATGCCGGGTTGTTTTGGTATGGTGTCGCAAGTTGTGCCACAGCGTGAAATACGCACCACTGGTTCTCATTCCTCCGGTTGGAGGATTTCGCCCCAAATCACTTGATAGGCCTCCACTTCGCCGTCCAGGTTCTTGCCTGCGCGGACGAAGACAGTGGTGTTAGCACGCAGACTGCCAGCGCCGGCCACCTGCCCTTCATCCAGGAAGCAGGTATCGGGGCGGAGGTGGATGAGCTTATGTTCGCCGGATCGGGAGCGCAAAGTCAGAATACTGGTTGTGACGCGGACCACAACGCCGGTGAAGGTGAGATCGCCATGCGGGGTGACGGTCGCGAAGGCGGGGGCTTCCTTTGGACGCGGCCGTACGCCGGGCACCAGGTAGGTGCGCGGGTTTTCCAGGATATGCACGGTGCGGGCGTAGCAGAGGTTGGATCCGGCGGGGCGGTCGGTAACCACTTCCAGCCGGTCGCCTTTCTCGGCGCGGGCGAAGGTGATGCGTTGATTGTCGCGCTCCAGGTACGTTTTCTGGTCGTAGGAGCAGGAGTAGACGCGGCTTTCGAAGCCCAGAAAGGTGAAAGCTCCCGCGCCGGCGGTGGCGGACCAGGAGAGGAGCACACCGCGGAGCAGGCCGGGTGGAGCGTTTTCCTGGGCCAATGCGGTAGCGGCCAATAGCAAAGTGCAGAAGGCCGCGCGCAAAAAGCGGGGACAGCCAGCCTGTTTCCGCGCAGGCCATGCGTTGATGGCAGGCGAATTCTGGTCGCGTGAATCAGGTGGGCTGTCCCTGTTTTTTGCGTCCCTCGCTGGTGCGGACACAGGCCGGCTTGGCGGTATGGGGACCAAATGAGAAGTATAAGATGTTTTGGGAGTGGTGTTACAATTTAGATTCTTTTGCCGACTCTGGGGATTCGTTTGTCAAGCACAGATCGCCTGCTCGAGCGGGCCGGCCGCTGGTTTTTGTATTCCGGGATTCAAGATGCCAGCGGCGGCGTGGCTCGATACTATCGCTCGGATCTCAATCGCAACGCCGGCGTATCGACGGAGATTACCGGCTACACCCTGAGTGCGTTGTTGTTTCTGCACCAGCGGACGGGGCAGCAGGAGCATCTGGAAGCGGGTCTGGCGGCGGCGCGATTCCTGACGCGCAATGCCTGGGATGAGCGACTGGAGACATTTCCGTTCGAGCATTCCTCGAACGGCGACCGGTCGAGCGGGCTGGCTTATTTTTTCGACTGCGGCATTATTGTGCGCGGGTTGCTCGCGGCCTGGCGGGTTTCGAAGCAAACGGAGTTTCGCGATCGGGCGATTGCGGCGGGTCGCGGGATGCTGGCGGATTTTCGCGGCACCGATACAATTCATCCAATCCTGGCGTTGCCGGGGAAGCAGCCGCTTGCGTATGAGCCACGATGGTCGGCTAGTCCGGGATGTTATCAGTTGAAGGCGGCGATGGCTTGGTACGATCTGTTCGAGACCACGGGCGAGATGGATTTTTTGCGCGCATATGAAGCGGCGCTGGATGGCGCAATGGCGAACGAGCACGACTTTCTGCCGGGCGAAACGAATCGCGAGAAGGTGATGGACCGGCTGCACGCGTACCTGTATTTTTTGGAGGGGCTGCTGCCTGCATTGAACCGGTCGGAGTGCGCGCAGGCCTTCCATAGCGGCCTGGACCGGGTTGCGGCGTACCTTCGTGAGATTGCTCCGTTGTTCGCGCGCTCGGACGTGTACGCGCAATTGTTGCGGGCCCGGCTGTACGGCGAGAGCCTGGCGGCGATCCCGTTCGATCACGCCGCGGCGGCGCAGGAAGCCGAGCAGGCGGCGGGATTTCAGCTCGAATCGAGCGACGTGCGCATCGGCGGCGGATTTGGATTTGGGCGCAAAGGCGGCGAGCAACTGCCTTACGTGAATCCTGTTTCCACGGCGTTCTGCCTGCAGGCGCTCACGCTGTGGGGCGATCGCAAGAACAACGCGCTGCAGGCCCGCCGGCAAGCGCTCATTTGAGCCACGCCTTGAGCGAAACCGTCAAGGTTCTTTTCGCTTCCGGGTCGCAAGACCTGATCCCGACGGCCATCGAACGGATGCGCGAGCTGTATCCGGAGATTCCGTTGGTGGTGGTTTCCGAATTTCCGCCGGAGAACGCGCAATGGATACCGTTTCCACTGCGCCGGGGTTGGCGCGAAAACCTGGAGATGTGCAAGTGGCATTTCCGGGGGAAGCGAATTCGGCTTTCGGCGGTGATCCTGCAACCGCGCATGCCGTACTGGCGGATGCGGTTGATCGGCTTTCTGCTTTCGCCTTGGAATTTTCTGGCATTCAACGAGAATCTGAGTCATTTCATGCTGCGGCCTCGATCGCTGGGGACAATTTTGCGGCATGGCCTGTGGAGGACGCGGAATTTCTTTGTCTGGCATTTCTCGCCGGGCGGCGCGGTGTACACATTTTTTTGGCGATTGGTGCATCCGAGCGCCTTTGGAAGGCCGCTGCTGGTGTTGTTGGCGAGGATCGCGGGGTTAAAGATCCGGCTGTTGAAGGCGCTGCTCCCGGGGCACACCGTGGTGGCGTTCCCGGTAGTCTCGCGGTCGCGTGGCGTCTCGGTGGTGATACCTTCGCGCAATGGCAAGGATCTTCTGGCGGCGATGTTGCCGGAGGTGGTGGCGCAGGTAGGCCGCGCGGGCGGTGAAGTGATCGTGGTGGATAACGGATCGGACGATGGGACGGCGGAGTTTTTGCGCAGTGCGTTTCCGGCGGTGGTTTTGGAGCTGAGCGCGAGTCCGCTTTCGTTTGCGCGCGCGGTGAATGCGGGAATCGGGAAGTCGCGCTTTTCGCACGTTTGCCTGTTGAACAACGACATGAGCATCGAAAGCGGCTTCTTTGGTGCGTTGCTGGCCGCGTTCGACAAAGTGCCGGATCTTTTTTGCGCCACGGCGCAGATCTTTTTCCCGGAGGGCGCGCGGCGGGAAGAGACGGGCAAGGCCGTGATGCCGTTTGTGTCCGATCGCAAACCGGAGGATTTTCCGGTGCGCTGCGAGTTGCCTGTTGCCGGAGAAGACCAGAGCTATGTGCTCTACGGGAGCGGCGGATGCTCGCTTTTCGAAGCTGGGAAATTGCTGGCGCTGGGCGGCATGGATGAGACGTATGAGCCGGCGTACGTGGAGGATCTGGATCTCGGATTTCGCGGTTGGCAGCAGGGGTGGCCATCGGTATTTGTAGCCGGCGCCCAGGTTGTTCATCGGCACCGGACCACTACGTCCCGTTATTACTCGCCCGAGTTCCTGGACCGCATTCTGGAACTGAACTATCTGCGGTTTTTGACGCGCACGGTTCTAGACACACGCATGTTCCGTCGGATGTGGCGCGATGCCGTGCGGCGGCTGAATTTGCTGGCGGCGAGGACGACGCCGAATCGCGCGGCGATGGCGGCTCTGCGGCGCGCGTGGCTTGCGCCGTTCTGGGTTCGGCGGCAGGCATTTCCAGTATTTTCGGACAGCCATATCCTGGCAATCGGCAGCGGCGCGGTGTCGGTTGTCCCCGGATGCGCGGCGCGAAATCGTCCAGTGGTGTTGATAGCCTCGCCTTACTTGCCGTTCCCGCTGGCGCATGGCGGCGCGGTCCGAATGTACAACCTGATGCGTCGGGCTGCACAGGATTTCGATGAGGTGCTGGTTTCATTTGCCGGAGATCAGAGCGCGGTTCCCGCCGAGCTGCTGAAGATTTGCTGCGAGGTTGTGCTGGTGACGCGCTCAGGAACGCACTTGATTCCGTCCACGGCGCGTCCAGATGTGGTGGAAGAGTTCGATTCTCTCGCGTTTCATGCCGCGCTCCGGCAGACCGTGCGGAAGTGGAAGCCCGGAGTCGCGCAGCTTGAGTTCACCCAGATGGCGCAATACGCGCACGATTGCGCGCCCGCGAAAACCATCCTGGTGGAACACGATGTCACGCTGGATCTGTATCAGCAGCTTCTGGCGCAGGGCGACGATTGGGAGTTGCGCAGGCAACTCGCGCGCTGGGTGCCGTTTGAGGTGACGGCGTGGCGAGATGTGGATTGCGTAGTCACGATGTCGGAGAAGGATGGCGCGCTGGTGGAGCGAGGCATCGGGGACACTGGCCGTTGTCCCCAAGTTCTTCCGAATGGCGTGGATTTGGAGCGGTTCCGGCCTGTGGCGCGGGAGCCTGAAGCGCGGCGGGCGTTGTTCATCGGGTCGTTTGCTCATCTGCCCAACGTGTTGGCGGTGGATTTCTTTCTGCGCGAGGCGTGGCTGGAACTGCAGGCGATCGGCGCAACGCTGCACATCATCGCCGGGGCGCGGCATCAATATTTTCTGGATCGTTATCAGGATCGCGTGCGGCTGAATCTTGCGCAGGCCGGTATCGAGGTGGAAGACTTCGTGGCCGATGTGCGACCGGCTTATGAACGGGCGAGCGTTGTCGTTGCGCCGCTGCTTGCCTCCGCCGGGACCAACATCAAGATCATGGAAGCGATGGCCATGGGCAAGGCGATTGTCAGTACTCCGGCAGGGATCAATGGATTGGATCTCACGCCAGGCACGGATGTGATGGTGGCCGCAAGCGGCGCCGGGATGGCGCAGGCGATCGTCGAGCTGTTCGATAATCCAGCGAAGCGTCTGGCGATGGAGCGGCAGGCGCGGCTGACGGTGGAGCGCCAGTTCGATTGGGATGTGATCGCGGGCGAGCAGAAACGGTTGTACCAGGAGTTGCTCGGAACTGGCGGCGGCGCGTCTGCGTAATATCGGGTATGGACATAAAGGTCGCGTTGCGTTCGTTGCTCAAGAATCCTGGATTCACCGTGCCCGGAGTGTTGATCATGGCGCTGGGAATTGGCGCCAACACAGCGATGTTCAGCGTGGTGAACGCGGTGCTGCTGAGGCCGCTGCCTTATCGGAACGCGGATCGGATCGTAACGTTGTCCACGCGCTGGACCAGCGGAGGTGGCACGCTGGGCCGGCAGGTGTCCGCGCCGGATTTTCAGGACTGGCACGACCAGAGCATGGCGTTCGAGGCGATTGCATACTACGCCGGTGGAGAGACCTCTGCGATGCCGGGCGCGGCGGCCGAGTACGCGCGGGCCACGCGGGTGACTCCAGAGTTTTTCCGGGTGTTCGATGTCCAGCCGGCGCTGGGGCGATTGTTCAGCAGCGATGAGATGAAGCCGGGGTCGGGCGGCGCGGCGGTGGTAAGCGAGAGCTACTGGAAGAATCATTTCGGCGGGAACCAGGCCGTGCTTCCGAAGACGGTTCGCATGTTCGAACGAAGCGTCACCATCGTCGGCGTGATGCCCGCCGGCTTTTCTTTTCCCGACAAGACCGATATCTGGTTTCCGGCGAACACCATCACGCACGAAACGGTGGAGTATCGATCCGGGCTCAACTACCTGGCGATCGGGCGGCTGAAGCCGGGCGTGACCCTGGAGCAAGCGCAAACGCAGATGACCTCGATCGCGGCGCGGCTGGAGAAGCAGTATCCGACAACTAACGAGAACCGGAGTGTTGCGCTCACTCGCCTGCGCGACGACATGGTGGGCGATGTCCGGGTCACGCTGTACCTGTTGCTGGGCGCCGTTGGGCTGGTGTTGCTGATTGCGTGCGCGAACGTGGCCACGCTGCTGCTGGCGCGAGGCACTGGCAGGAGACGCGAGATCGCGATTCGTGCGGCGCTGGGAGCGGGCCACGGGCGCATCGTGTGGCAGTTGATCGCGGAGAGCTTTCTGTTAGCTGTCGCCGCGGGCAGTGCTGGACTGCTGCTGGCGGTGTGGGGACGCGCCGCGTTGGTGGCGTTCGCACCCGCGAATGTGCCGCGATTGGTTGAGACCGGCATTGATGGCTGGGTGCTGGCGTTCACCTTGGTTGTTTCCCTGACTACGAGCGTCTTGTTCGGGCTGGCGCCGGCGCTTCAAGCTTCGCGCGTGGACCTGAATGAGGCGCTGAAGCAGGGCGCGACACGGGCAGTGGTCGGCGGGCGCGCTGGTAGGATGCGGAACGCGCTGGTGGTGGCCGAAGTCGCGATGTCGGTGGTCCTGCTGGCTGGCGCTGGTCTGCTCATCAAAAGCTTCGTCGCGTTGCAGAATGTCACGCTGGGCTTCCGTCCCGAGAACGTGCTGGTGATGCAGACTACGGTGCCGGCGATGAATGCGGCCAGTTTGCGGCGCGCGAATCAGTTTTTCCACGATCTGCTGGCGGATGTTTCTGTGCTGCCGGGCGTGCGGGCAGCCGGAGCGACTATGTCGCCGCCGGGGCACATCGAATCGAGCACGGGATATTGGATCGACCGTTTGCCGGCGGGCGGCAAGTTGGATATCACGGGTCGCGAGGCGGTGGTCTCGATTCTGGCGCCGGGGACGTTCACCGCGCTGGGCATTCCTTTGCGGCGCGGCCGCGATTTTAACGATGGCGATCGGCCGGATGCGCCGCTGGCGGCGATCGTCAACGACACGCTGGCGCGACGGGCGCTGCCTGGTCAGGATCCGCTGGGCCGAATCATTTATTGTCCGTACGACTCGTTCAAGCCGATGACCATTGTGGGCGTGGTAGGCGATGTGCGGCAAGGAGGGCCGGCCAGCGCGCCGATGCCGGAGTGTTTCATGCCCTATCAGCAGCACCAGTACAACGGAAACACGCTGAGCGTGGTGGTGCGGACGGCGATGGATCCGAACGCGATGGTGGAAGAGATGCGGCGCGTGGTGCGCCAGCGGTCGCCGGAAGTGCCGGTGAAGTTCACGACCATGCAGGCAGCGCTGAGCGAGAACGTCGCTACGCCGCGATTCCGCACCGTGCTGCTGGGGATTTTCGCGGGACTCGCGGTGGCGCTGGCAATTGCCGGAGTGTACGGCGTGATGGCCTACGCAGTGGGACAGCGGACGAACGAGATCGGGTTGCGGATGGCGTTGGGCGCAAGTCCAGGCGACGTGCTGCGGCTGGTGATGCGGCAGGCATTCGGACTTGCTGGAGCAGGGCTGCTCATCGGGTTAGTCGGCGCAGTGGCCGCGGCGCGCCTGCTGACCAGCATGTTGTTTGAGGTGAAGCCGGCGGATCCAGTGACGTTCGCGGGCGTGGCTGCGCTGCTGGGCCTGGTGGCGCTGGCTGCTAGTTACGTTCCGGCGAGGCGGGCGGCGCGAGTGGATCCGTTGGCCGCGCTTCGTCAGGAATAGTCCTCATACCAGCTTGCGGGCGAAGATCGCGTAGTCCAGATTTCCGAAGAATTCGTGGCGGAATTTTTCGGGCAGCTCGGCGAGCGACGGCATGCTATCGACGGCTGGAGACAATCGCTCCACTTCGATCTGCCCGAAGCCGGCTTCTTCCAGGTAGAAGGCCAGCAGCGCCGATGGAATGGGATGGCGATGCGTCGGATCGAGATAGAAGTGCGTGGCGAAGATAGCCAGGCATTCGGGATTCGGCGTCTCGACAGCCAGCAGCGCACCGGTGCGCATCTTGTCGTGCAGCAAGCGGATCAAATCGGCAAGGCTTTCCGGCGGCAAGTGCTCCACTACCTGGCAACAGGCCACTCCGGTGAGTGAAGAATCGGCGAGAGCGCGCAAGTAGGGGAATAAATCCGCTTTTTCCACGGCGAGCTCCTTTTGGTGGCAGAGTGCGATGGCGTCGTCATTGAGATCGATGCCATGGGCGGGAACACCCGCGGTGCGAAAAGCCTCCAGCAACTCACCGCGGCCGCAGCCGAGATCCAGGACGTTTGCGGCGCCGTGAAAGCGTCCGGCGTAAAGGCGCTGCCGCTCCTGGACGGCTGCCTCGGAGCCGCGAAACTTCTCGGCGAACTTCAGCCAGTCGATCCGCTGGAATTCGGGCGTGGCCGGAGTTGCCGGAGTCTTGCCAGTGGCACGGGCCAATGAGGCGCGCTGGCGAAGAATCCGCAACTCGGAGTGAATGATGGTTTCGTAGTCGGCGCGAATGCGCTGCATGTCCTCCCAAAGACGTTTCTGGACATCGGCCATGTCGGCCCAGAGCCGCTGTTGTATTTCCTCGGCCGCCTGCTTCGAGGCTGCGGTGAAATCGGCATGTTGCGCCTTGGTGGTCTGGCGATATTCGGCATCCATCAACGTCAGGCGATGCTGGTAAGCGGCCTGCTGCTCGGCGATGCTGCGCAGGAAATGGATTTCATTGTTCGCCAGTTTTTGTTCCCAGTCCACGCGCCATTGTGCCCAGTGCGCGCGGATATCCTTAAGCTGCTGCGCTTCGGCGAGTAACTCGGTGGACGAGTGGGCAACCCGATCGATACGCGCTGAAATCGCATCGTGCACCCCAGAGGACCACTGGGCCAGCTCATCAATGCGCGTCGACAGCCCCGCCATGTAACGATTGGTCTCGTTGGCATACGCCTCCGTAGCGCGAATGTTCTCGCTGGCGCGGGCTTCCATAATGCGGTTGCACTCGCTCGACAGCGCGACCATGGCGCGGTTGGACTCGCTCAGGGCTTCCAGCGTGGATTGCACGCAACCCATCAGAGCGCGGTTGAATTCCACTTGCTCGCGGACGTGCCAGTCGAGGGCGCGCGCCACCAGTCGCTTCACGCGCTGCACGATGAAATTCAGCAAGCCCGGAGCGCGCGGGTTCACCGTCCCGATGCTGGCCACCTTGGCCTCGGCGGCATCGCGGGCGTGAAGCAAAGGGTTCAAGTCCGGAAGAACAACATCGCCGATCGCCGCGCCGTTCGGATTTCGCGCGCGCACGCGCTGGCGCAGTTCCGTCACGATGGCGGCGAGCTCTTCGCTATTTCGATCCACGTTTCCTGCTCCAGCTCGCTGTGATTTTGGTGTAGACTCCGCCGCGCGGCGTGAATTCGCCGGTTACCGTCGCCGTAACCGGCCGCGAAGCCTGCACCACGTCGCGCAGAAACCGGTTCACGGCGTTCTCCTGAAAAATTCCCAGATTGCGATACGCCAGCATGTACATCTTGAGCGACTTCAATTCCAGGCACAATTTATCCGGCACGTAGCGCAAGGTGATCTCGCCGTGATCGGGCAAACCAGTCTTGGGGCAGACGGAAGTAAACTCCGGCAGCACGATTTCGATCTCGTAGCCGGGATACTGGTTGGGCCACGTTTCGATCTCGGGCAGCGGCGCTTGGACGCCCGCCCGCGCGTGTTCATCGGTGTAAAGGCGTTTCATGAGACAGGAATCAGGGTTCGCGCCAGCAGATCCAGGAAGAGGCCGACATCGGTGACCACACCGACGGCCTGACCGGTGCCGCGGTCGCTGACCTTGGTGGCAACCGCCGGGTTGATATCCACGCAAACGATTTTCACCCAACTCGGCAGCATATTGCCGACGGCGATGGAGTGCAGCATGGAGCCCAGACACAGCACCAGGCCGGCGCCCTTCAGATGCTCGGCGTAGGCGTCCTGAGCGTGGTTCATATCGGTGATGGTATCTGGGAGCGGACCGTCGTCGCGCAAACTGCCGGCCAGAACGAACGGGACTTTGGCGCGCACGCATTCGTACATGACGCCGCTACGCAGCCGCCCGCTTTCCACCGCGCCGCGAATGTTTCCGCAATGGTAAATGGCGTTGATGGCGCGCATGTGATTGCGATGCCCGTGCTCCTCCTGCCGGCCATCGCTCTGCCGGATACCAAGCGAGGTTCCCAGCAGCGCCGCTTCAATATCGTGTACGCCGAGCGCGTTTCCGCACAGTAGCGCATTTACATATCCTTCGCGAATCAACCGCGCCAGCGGACCTGCGCCGCCGGTGTGCACTACCACGGGCCCGGCCACCACGACGATCTTGTGTCCGGCGGAGCGGGATTGCTCAATCAGAGCGGCGGTCTGCTTCACCGCGGTCTCCACCTGGCGCTCCGAAGAGATGCCGTTGCTCATGAAGGCAAAGGCCAGGCGATCGCGTTCTTTCGATTCCGGAACCACGCGCAGGCCGCGCATCCCGGTGACCACCTTGTCGCCCGCGCGAATGTCCCGCAGGCGGCGGCAGCGCGCGCCATCGGGTTCCACTACAATCAGCGCATCCATGCGCTGGTTCTGCACCTCCACCCATTCGTTGTTCGAGCGCACGTAGGTGCGGTGGTTGGTAGTGGAGTAAAAATCCTCGGGCGCGCAACGGTCGCGCTCCACCGTGCGCAGTTCGGCATCGCCCGAATCCACCAAAGAGCAGCCGAGGCCGAGCAATTGGGAGAGGATGCGCTGCATGGCGCCGGAGTCGTCCGTGTCGATGCGCAAGCGCAGGTAGGACGGTTCGCTATTGGTGCGCCCGATGCGGAACTGCTCGACATCGAATCGGCCGCCGAATTCGACCACTGTGTCGAAGATCCGCTCCATGATGTGCGAATCGATCAAGTGACCTTGGGCTTCCACTCGTTCCTGCAGGGGAAGCGGTGTGAGGGATGCACTCATGGCGGTCTTCTTACAGGATACCCGCTGAGCCTGGAGGAGTAGAAACGTGCCGATGGTGTCACGTTTCGTGGTAAGCGTTACACGCTTCTCTTTGCTCGCCCGCTGCTAACCCTATGTATATGCGGGATTCATTGATGTGGAAGGTTTCGTGCTCTAACCGTGACCGGAGGCCCGCGTCCACTGGCGTGCGGCGTCTATGGAGCACGGAGACTATTATGTCCACAAACGATGTTGACCAACCCGGCCGGACTCGCCCGCGCCGGTCCCACACTGGCATCCTTTGGCTGTTGGGGCTGGGGATGCTGGCCGCGCTGGCAGGCAACGTATATCAGTTCGTCAGAGCCGAGGAAGTAGCGCGAAGCGTGGAGGTGTTGCAACAACGCACGCAAAGCCAGATCGCCAAGCTCAGCGACTCGGCGGCGGCCGCGATGGAAGAGAATCAGCAACGATTCGAAGCAATGAAGGGCCAGCTTCAGGGATCGGCTGCGGCCACGCTGCGGCAGGCGCGGACGGAAGTGAAGAAGACCAGCACGCAGTTGTCGCAGGCGGTGGAAGAGAAGCATCAGGAAATGGCCAGCCAGTTGTCCGATCTGAAACAGGACACTAGCTCGCGGCTGCAAAAGGTCTCCACCGATCTGGATCAGACCGGCCAGGATCTGAAGCGCGTAGTGGGCGACTTGGGCGTCATGAGCGGCGAAGTAGCCACCAACTCGAAGGAGCTGTCGGCGCTCCGGCAAGTGGGCGAGCGGAACTACTATGAGTTCGATCTCAACAAGTCCAAAGAGCCCCAAAGGGTGGGCGACATCCGGTTGATCCTGCAGAAAACCGATCCGAAGCACAACCGCTACACGATGCAGGTGCTGGCGGACGACAAGAAATTGGATAAGAAAGACAAGACCGTCAACGAGCCGGTGCAGCTTTATGTGGCCGGCAGCCGGCAACCGTACGAGATCGTGGTGAACCAGGTGAAGAAGAACGAAGTGGTGGGCTATCTGGCGACGCCGAAACTCCGGACCGCGCGTGGGCAGCAGGGGTCGGAGTAACGCGGAGAAACCCGTAATTCTACCGGCGAGACGTTAACACGCGACGTTAACGTCCCGCTTCTCTCCTTTCTGTTTTTTACAAACCTTTCACATCGTCATTTCAGGGCGTGGCGTCCTACCGGCAGAAAGGACGTGCCATGAAATTTGGAATTCGTTGCGCCGCTTCTGTCGCGGTGGCTGCACTTCTGTTTTGTCCGATGGCGAGGAGCGATGACGATGGCCAGCGCGACCACTCCCGATCGATTCTTGGGCAACTTCCCACCAGTTCCCAGCGGATTGTCTCCACCGTGCCCGCCAATGGCGATGTGAATCCCTATGGAGTCGCCTCGGTCCCGGAAGATTTTCGGGAAGGCGGACCGCTGCGGCCCGGCGATATTCTAGTTTCCAATTTCAACAACAATCAAAATCAGCAAGGGACCGGCACGACGATTGTTCGCATCACTCCGGGCGGCCAGGTATCGGTGTTCTTCCAAGGCGGTTCTGGCCTGGGACTGACCACGGCTCTTGGCGTCCTGCGGCGCGGTTTCGTTGTGGTGGGTAATCTGCCGACTACGGACGGCACTTCCGCCACCGTGCAGCAAGGGTCGCTAATTGTGTTGGACCGCTTCGGCGCGATGGTGGCGAATCTCACCGATAGTGCGCTGCTGGATGGTCCATGGGACCTGACACTGGTCGATGGAGATTCGCGCGCGCAGATTTTCGTCTCGAACGTGTTGAGTGGAACGGTGACCCGGTTGGATGTATCGATGAGCGGCGATCAGTTTCAGGTGGACAGCAAGACGCAGATCGGTTCAGGCTATACGCATGGGTTCGATCCGAACGCGCTGGTGATCGGGCCAACGGGACTCGCTTATGACAGAGAGCGTGACATCCTGTACGTCGCCTCCACCGGCGACAACGCGATCTTCGCCATTGCCGACCCGCGTTCGAGCAATCACGATGGCGGGCGGGGTCACCTGATTTATCAGGATGCAACGCACCTTCATGGACCGCTCGGATTGGCGCTGGCTCCGAATGGCCATCTGATCACTGCTAACGGCGATGCAGTGAACAGCGGCGGCAGCCAGAATGAACTGGTGGAGTTCACGCGCGAGGGCAAATTTGTAGCCCAGTTCCAGGTCGATCCCGGATCGGCTGGAGGAGCATTCGGATTAGCTTTCGGCCGGGCGGACGACGGAATCCGATTTGCCGCGGTGGACGATGTTCAGAACACTCTGAAGATCTGGACATTGAACGACTAACAAAGCACAAGCTAAAGCATGTGCCACCACTGGCTGAGAAGCTGGACCCAGGTAGCACAGGCTTTAGCCTGTGGGTGTTGGAAATGTAGAAACTCCAGGCACAGGCTTTAGCCTATGTGATTTGCACATCTACCGGCGCCAGTAGCCACGATAGTAGCGGCCACCGTACCAGCGGGGGCCTACCCAAACTCGAACCGCGGGCGGAGCGTAGTAGGGACGGCGCACAACATAGCGCGGTCCATAGTAATAGCCGGGATAATAAGCTGGATACGCCGGAGCGTAAGAGACAACCGGGGGCGGCGCGTAGTAGCGATACGGTGCCCCAAAGCCAAAGCCGACGAAAACTCGCGGACCGGCGAACATCGAACTCCCCGCCAAGAATAGAAGTGCGAGCAACTTGGTCTTCATTTCTGTCCTCCTCTGCAAGGATGAAATGCAAACCGATTGCCACGATTGAAATGATTGAAAATTAGTGATTTGCCGGTTTGTTCACTGGCCGACATGCACCGCTGCTGGTGGTTTTTGGCCACCCGCGGCCGCTGCCGACTTGCGCTTCTTCGGGGCCGGCTTCATCGGGCGTGAAGCTTCGGGGAGTCCCGCCGCTTGCCGCAGCTCGCTGAACGATTCGAATAGAAAATCGCGCATGTGATGCGCATCGGGAGCGGCGGCGACATCGGAAGTGATACCGAAAGTGATTTTCTGGTTGTAGCTTTGGATGGCGCAACCCATTCCCAAATCGTTGCCCACGGGCACGTGCGGGAAGTAGTTGAGCATTTCCTGGCCGGCGGCGTACAGCGGAATCTGCGGGCCTGGGACGTTGGTGGAAACCATGTTGAAGACCGGTGCGGGTAACGAGACAAACGGCAAAGCCATCACCAGAGCTTGCAGCGGTGCAGGAGCAAGTCCACCCATGTTGGTGATGACTCGCATCATGTCGGCGAGCTTGGCGTTCTTCAACGCCTCCGTGCGCTTGTTGACTTGTTTAAGCCGGTCGGCCGGATCGTCGACATCCAGCGGCACGTTCACCAGGAGCGCCGAAACCTGATTGCCGAGGTCGCCGCGCTGATCGTCGCGGCGCACGTTCACCGGGACCATGAAGCGGCAGAAGCGCCGGGCAACGGGCTCACCGCGCATCTTGACATAACGGCTGACTGCACCAGTGAGCACGGTAAGCGCGACATCGTTCACCGTCCCACCCAAAGCTCCGCGAATACCGCGCGCGTCCGCGAACGAGAATTCGCTCCAGGTGATGCGTCGCTCGCCGGAGCACGGGCGATTGAATGGCAGACGGTCCGCGGGCATTGCGAGCTCAGCCAGCAGCGGCGCGACGTCACCGATGGCCTTGGTGATCTGAACCGATGACAGGGTTTGCAACAGGTTCAAATATTCGCTCTGCAGCGTGAGCATCCGTTCCAGGCCGTGCTGAAAGTTATGAGCCAGCGCGCTGAAATAAAGCTGTGCCGGATCGGGCAATGGGCCGGGAGCGAATTGGGGCTTGTCGACCAGCGGCTGCATCGCGCGCGACGTGTCCATCATGATGCCCATCAGGCCGACGCCGGATACGCCATCGACCATACAGTGATGCACTTTGCAGAGCATCGCTGAATGACCGCCCGCCAAGCCGTCGATCAGGAAGATCTCCCAAAGCGGCTTGTTCCGATCCATCATCTGGCTGAACAGGCGGCCGGACAGAGCCTGCAATGCGGCCTCATCGCCCGGCGCATCCAGCGTCAATTGAAAAATATGATTGCGGATATCGAAGTGCGGATCGTCTTCCCAACTGGGATGGCCGATGTTGAAAGGCGCGGGCACTACGCGCTGCCGGTAGCGGGGGATCAGGTGCAGCTTGGAATCGATCTGCGCGACGAAGCGCTCGAAAGGCAGCGGGGCTTCAAAAACGGAAACGCTGCCGATATGCAGTGGCATTTCCTTGCGCTCCAGATAAAGGAACGCGGCGTCATCGGCGGTCATGCGGGGAGCTAGATTTGGCGTGGCCATGGCGAAGCTCCCTTAGTTGACGAATCCGGTAACGTCGTAGGACATGATGACCAGGTCTTCGGTGCGGCCCCTGGAATCCTGAACGAAGTCGGCCAGCAGCGCCTCGGCGTGGAATCCCAGGCCCTCGAAAACATTTTGAGCGGATCGCTGGCTGGCGGCCATGCGCGCCCATATTTTTTGCAGGCCGCGCGCTTTGGCGATGGCGAAGACTTCGTTGGCCAGGGCCTTGCCCAGACCGCGGCCACGTTCGGACGGCGAGACGCTCATGCGAATTTCGCCGACGTGCCGGATCCAGGGCAGTTCGTTGGTGTGCAGATTGCAGTAACCGACGATCCGATTGTCGTCGATGGCGATGACGCTGAGCGTGCGGCCGGATTCGATGCCCTTCATCCAATCGTCGATGGCGGCGTCCTTCTGCACGTCCAGCAGCAGGTAGAAGTTGTCCTCCTGCGGCAGGGCCCGGATGAAAGTCTTGAACAATTCCTTATCGTCGGCGCGCATCAGCCGGAAGGTGACGGGTCGGCCGCCGAATTGCGAAGCCCACGGATACGTTCTTGGTGTCGTTGACATAAACTCCCTTGAAATCGAATTGGACGGTTACTGTCCTACACTTGCGCCGGCGGGGTAGAGCGACCGGAGCATCAAGTCCAGAATGGCGCGCTGGGTAGTGACGAAGGCTTCGACGCCTTGTCGCGCGACGTTGTTTAGCGTTGTTGTATCCGCCATCCTGTTTGCGGCGGTTTCCAAAAATTGGCGCTGCATGTTCACGTAGTTGTCAAAACTCTGGCGTGCCATGTTGAGAAAATCGGTGGCTGGTTCGGTGGGACGGGCTGCGCCCGCGGCCTGCCTGGAGATCAAATCCAGGAATTGTTTCTGGGCCTCGATGAATGCATCCACTGCCTGACGCGATAGCTCGGCCATTTGCGCGAGGGGGTTGGAGTTGCCAGCCGCCTGCATCATCGTTGCGGCGTTTTGGCCGGCGAACTCCAGCAGCTTCTTCTGCGCGTCCACGAAAGTTTGCGCGCCTTGCTCCAGGAAGTTCGCCAGCTCATCAAGGTAGGGCCGCGCCGGACCACCAAGCGCTCCCTTCACCAAATTCAGCGCCAGTTTGTTTTGCTGGAGAGCGATGTCCAATCCGAGCTTCTGCGATTCGAGAAACGCACGAATGCTCTGGCCGGCGAGAACAGTCATGCCGGATGGCGTGGCGACCCCGAAGCCTTGGCTTGCCGCGCTCATCCAAAGCGAGTTCTGCTGCGCCGCAATATCGAGGAGTGTCTTTTGAGTAGAAACGTAACTGTCCACCCCCTGGCGCAGCATATCGGCGAAGAACGTCCAAGGGTTGGTGGCGGTGCCGGACATATTGGGAGTCCTTTCGTGCTGCAATGCAGCATCAAGAAAAAGTATACTAGGATTGAGACTATGAGTCAACCACTGCCGAAGATTGTCATCAAGAAGTACGAGAACCGCCGGCTCTACGACATGACCAACAGCCGCTACGTCAACCTGGAAGATGTGGCCGAGATGGTGCGCAAGGGCGGCGAAGTGCAGGTGGTGGACGCCAAGACGAACGACGACATTACGCGCACGGTGCTGACGCAGATCATCGTCGAGGAGACCAAGGGTCAAGAACTGGGTTTGCCGCTGGAGCTGCTGCGGCAATTGGTTCTGGCCAGTGACTCGGCGCGGCATCAATTCCTGGAGTGGTATCTGAAGAACGCGATGGAGGCTTATCAAAAGGTGAGCGATTCGCTGCAGGCGCGGTTTCAGGAAGTGCAGACGGCGGCGGTGAATCCGATGGAGACGATCGCAAATTTGTGGCGCAGCAATCCATTTCTGGGGGTTGGTGCGCCGGGATCGATGCCGATTTTCCCTTGGGCCGCCGCACCGCCCCCTCCGAAGCCTGAAGAACCGAAAGAGATGGATGAGCTCAAGCGCCGCTTGGAAGAGTTAGAGAAACAACTGAAGAGCCCGGCGCCGAAGAAAAAGGTGCGCAAGAAGAAGTGAAGTTGCGGTGTCTTGGTGGGGCGGGCCCCCCGGCCCGCGCGGGTCCCCCTGGACCCGCTCTTCACGCCCCCAAACCAGGGGATTCCGCCCCACCGCTGATCGCCGGAACAATAGTGATCTCTGCCGATGCCGGCAGCTTCGTCGCGAGCCCGCCCGTGTATCGTGAGTTTTCGTTCCCTACAAAAAGATTGACGTGGTCCCGCACGTCGCCCTGGTCGGTCAGCACGCGGTCGCGAATCGCGGGATACAGCGCCCACAGTGCTTCCAGTGCATCGCGCAGAGTACCGTCGGGCGGCACTGCCAACTCCACTTTATCTTTGCCTGCCGTGAAGACGCGCAGCCCTCCGGGGATGTGAAACGTTACGGACATCTCATCGCTTCACGGGGCGCGTGATCTTCTTGACGGGCACACGCTTCACCCGCGGCTCACCTACGCGTGCAGTCTTCACGCAAATCACCGGCGGCAAACCCTCCAGCAGTCTCTTCCAGTTTTTCCCTTCGTCGATGGACCCAAAAAGCTGACCGCTGCGCGTGCCAAAATAAACGCCGGCCGGATGCTCCGTGTCCATGGCCATCGAATCGCGCAGAACCGTCTCGTAAGCGCCCTTCTGCGGCAGACCCCGCGACAGCGCTTCCCACGATTCTCCGGCGTTGCGTGTACGATAAACGCGCAGGCGCCCTTCCGGACAAACCCGAAACTCGTCCGACTCCATCGGCACGATATAAACGCAATCGGGATCGTGCGGGTGCATGGCCATGGCGAAGCCGAAATCCGACGGCACCGCGTTGGCGATATCCTGCCAAGTCTCGCCGCAGTTATCAGAGCGATACAATCCCCAGTGGTTTTGCAGAAACAGGCGCTCGGGCCGCGCGGGATGCTGCACAATCTTGTGCACGCACTGGCCGAATTCCGGGTACCGCTCCGGCGCGAACACTACACGAACACCCTTGTTCACAGCTTGCCAGGTCTCGCACGCATCGTTGGTGACATATGCGCCTCCGGCCGAGATGGCTACATAGATGCGATCTTTCTCCGCGGGATCGGGCAGGATGGTGTGCAGCGCCAGTCCGCCGAAGCCGGGCATCCAGCGCGGCCGATGCGGATGATCGAACAAACCGCGCACCAGCGACCACGTCTCGCCGGCATCGTGCGATTTGAACAAGGCCGCCGGTTCCACGCCGCAATACAACAAGTCCGGTTGATCGTCGCGCCCGAGCTGAATCTGCCAAATATTTTTCAACGACGTGCCGGAATCGGCGGGAAACTTGATGTTGGCTTCCTGCGGATTGGTCCAGGTCCTTCCGAAATCGTCGCTCGACCGCAGGAAGGCTCCCCAGATCATACTGTTCGTGGCGGCCCAAAGCCTGCGCCTTCCGGCGCGGCCGTCGAATGCCAGGGCGTAAATGGCATGGCCGTGGAAATAAGGTCCGGCGACATCCCAGCGCGAGCGCTGCGCATTGGGCCGAAGAAGAAACAGTCCCTTGGTGGTGCCCACCATCAATAGTTGGTCGCCGTTCTTGACCTGTAGGGCCTTGATGCCGCGATGCACGGTGGTTACGGGACCGCGTTGATCGGTGGGAGGCGCCTCGGGCGTGACCATGGATGCGGACTGCACCGCCTCCAGCGCCGCCTGTACTTCGCTGGCTTGCTGATATCGCTGCGCCGGCTCCTTGATGAGACAGCGTTGGATGATGGCCCAAAGACCCGGCGGAATCCGCGCTGGAACGGGCGGCGGCAGATCGTGCAGGATCGCGGAACTGGTCTCGAAACCGGTTTTGCCGCTGAAGGGCAACTTCCCGGTGGCCGCTTCATAGAGCACGATTCCGAGCGCCCACAGGTCGCTGCGATAGTCGCCCGGCTCGCCGCGCAGAACTTCTGGCGCCATGTAGGGCAGCGTTCCACCGACAGAATCCGGCCCTTGGTAATCGCCGACCGTCTGGGTGACTTCGCTGGCGGGCATCTCCACCGGAAGACGCCGCGCGAGTCCAAAATCGAGGACTTTGACCAGGCCCGCGGGTGTCACTACGAGATTGGAGCTTTTCAAATCGCGATGGACGACGTTGCGGCTGTGGGCATGAGCCAGTGCGGCAGCGATCTGTGTCCCATATCGCAAAACGGTTTGAACCGGCAATCCGTTGCTGCCGATCAGCGCGCTCAGCGACTGGCCCTCCACCAGCTCCATCACAATGAAGAGCTCGCCCATCCTTTCGCCGACCTCGAAAATGGTGCAGATGTTCGGATGGTTGAGCGCGGAAGACGCACGCGCCTCGTGCAGCAGAAATTTGCGCGAGGATTCCTGCGTTACTTCCGAACTGGAAACCACTTTGACCGCGACATCGCGATGCAGCACCTCGTCGTGCGCCCGGTAGACGAACCCCATTCCACCTTGGCCGAGCTTGGCGAGAATGCGATAGTGCCCGAGCAGGTCACCGATCATAAATGGTCTTTTTATGGTAGGCCGGGGGCGGAAGCAGCGTCAACGCGATGGGTCGTGCTCGCCTCTGTTACTCGTTCCTTTAGTCGATCAACCTTTGCTGTACAACACGGGCAGCAGGCTTCCGCCTCGAAACAAAATGGTTCTCGATCAATTCCATTTGGTAATGTTCCATGATCTCGGCTAGCAAGAAGCGCATTTTCCCGGTGTCATACCAGCTATTCCTGCTCAATTCGGTGGTCCCGAACCCTCTGTCGCCGAAGAGCGCTAATGCGTGCCGCGTCGGGTCCAGGCGGCTGGGATAGAGCAAGCCATCCGCCTTCAGGGGGTTATTGTGCAATGCCTGGGACCAGATTTGGGCTATTGCGTGAGAGCCAGAAAACAGATTTCCGTCCGCACCAATTCGCACGAGAGCACCGGGCTGCGTGAGATCAATGAGACGCAATGGCCGCCTCGCTTTCAATTCAGCCAGGGCATGTGCCTTGAGCGCCGCGGTTGTGATGACGCGCGTGCCAGCCGCCCTTCCGAAGGTTTCAATGAACGCGCAATAGGCATCGCGACCGGCGTAAAGAACGCCGTAGGATCCGTCGGGTGAATCAAATCTATGCTGCTGGGAGTTGCCAAAGAAAACCGGACCGCGATTGAACCCATGCGTGCGAAACATACTCTCTTCGAATTCAACCAGGGTCACTCTGCGCCGCGATAAGTCACCCGGTGGACCAGGGAGCGTTTTGGACCTCACGGTTACGCGGCTCCATGTTCCCCGTAAACCTGAGCGGCGTCAAGCACGCGTGTCACCTCGCCACCTTCCAGCATTTCGACAGGAGTGCGATCGCCGAGGCGTGGATTCTTTCCGAGAAAAAACGCAGCCTGCATCCATTCATCATTCGGCTCTAGTGCTTTCAGGACATCTTCCAAGCCCGGCAGTACACCGGAATTAGTAAATTGCCAAGCGGGATAACGATAACCGTGCCGTCCGGTGGTCAGTCCGATCAGGGTATGAGCCTTGCGTCGCTTTTCAACCGCTTGACGGCTGATTCCAAGGACCTCACCGGCTTCTTGCGCCGTCAGCGTACCTCCGGAAGCGTCGAGCAGCCGGCGTTGGGCTTCGATGCCCCGCAGGAAGGCAGGAGCAAGCGGTTCAACAGATCTCAGGTCGTTTAGTAACTCTCCGGAGGATAGAGCGGTCAGCAACACACTCAGATCGGTTGGGGCGGCTGTTGCTCGCACAACCGAATCCTCTGAGAGTTCCGCAAATTGTAGGACGGCGTTGATCGCGCGCATCATTAAGGCCCGCATGAGTGGCGCTTCGCTTTCAACTGTTGAGCGAACACGATCGAGCCATTCAGGAACCTCCGGAGGCTCCAATCGATGTTCCGAGATTGTTCGTGTAGCGTGGCGACGATTTTGAGAGCCCATGGCGGTTGACCAATTATAATATGGACCTTTTGAAATAAAGCGTCAACTCCCGAGGGCTGGGCGTAATCGTTGGGAGATCGAATCGACCGCAGCTACCGGAGAGAGTGAACCACAGTGGTGCACTCCGCTTATGAAGAGATCATGGCCAATCCGTCAAAGCGTTACCATTCCGGCGCCGTTGGTGGCGGAAGTCCGGCGAGTCGCCCAGGGAAAGGCATCTCACGATGAGCCGGGCGCTGGTCACCCTCGCAGAGCGTGGCGTGCGTTCCAGCTTTGCGGCAGCGGGCAATATCCCAAGACTTTCCTCACCAAGAGCATGAAGCCTTATGGCCAGGAAATTGTGTGAGGAGTCTTATTCCTTCACCTTCATCACGAAATAGGTCATCTTCGCGCCTGCGTCCAGCAGCAACTGATGCGGCGTCTTCGGCGGAATATGCACCACGTCGCCGGCCGAGAGCTTTTGCCGAGTGCCGCCTTCTATGGACGGGCCGCGCATCTCGCCCGGGGCGGAGGTCTTAGCGCCCGGCATGGTGCCGCCTACGATTAGCGTGCCGCCTCCCGAAGTAACCACAAAAAGATCCGACTCGCGCTCGTGGAACTCCGCTTCGCCGCTGCCTTCGCGGTGGGCGACCATGGTGTAGTGATTGCCGAAGTCGGACAATCGCTCCGTAGCGATCTTGTGGGCATCGATCTTCGGCGCGAGGGTCTTGTCGAACGCCTTCAACTCCGACGCGCTCCAGTATTTGTAGCCCGCGGGTTCGGCGGCGATCAGGGGCAAGGCGAGAAGTACAGCCAGCAATCGGGACTTTGTGTTCATCCCCTCAGTGTACGAATTTCTGCACGCGCCAATTCTTGATCTCCGCGACGTAAATTGCGCCGGTGGAGTCCACTGCGATGCTGTGCGGGAAATCCAGCTTGCCGAGCGATTTACCGTGCGACGACAGCACGCCCAGCACCTGGCCGTCGAGGCTCAATTTCGAAATACGGTCGTTCACGCCGTCGCACATATAGATGGCGTTGTCGCGCTTGACGTAATAGAGTCCCCATGGCGCGCCGACATCAGTCCACTTACTGAGGAACTTGCCGTTCTGGTCGAAGATCTGGACGCGCGCGTTGGTACGGTCGGCCACGTAGACGCGGCCTTCGGAATCCAGCGCGACATCGTGAACCAGGTTGAACTCACCATCACCCGTTCCTTTCTTTCCCCAGTGCGTCAGGTAGTCGCCGTTCCTGTTGTAACGGACCACGCGCGAATTCACGTAGCCATCGGAGACGAAGAAATCGCCGTTGGGCGCGAAGGCGACATTGGTGGGCCGGTTAAATCCGTCCTTCGTGTCGTTATTCGGTCCGGCAGCGCCGCCCACCTGGCCTAGCATCATCAGCAAACGGCCGGCGGGAGTGAACTTCATTACCCGATGCGCGGCGACGTCGATGAGCCAGATATTGCCGTCGGCGTCGACACGGATTCCGTGCGCCGTAGTGAGAGGAACCTCGCTCCAGGCACGCAGCATCTTGCCCGATTTGTCGAACTGGATCACCGGATGCGCACCGCGGTTGAAGACCCAGACATTGTCGTTCTTGTCGACGTCCACGCCGGAGCACTCGCCGAAATTCCAGCCGGGCGGCAACTGCGCCCAGTCCCGCACGACGGCGTAATTCATCGGTGGACCGGACTTGAGTTCGGCCAGCGCGGGAAGAGCAAGCAATACCAGAAACGCAGGGAATTGATTCCGCATGGGCTGAGGGTATGCGAGAAGCGGTTTGAAAGTCAACCAGCGACGTGAGTACAATCGCTAAGGTTGCTAAAAAAAGCGCTCACAGGCTGAAGCCTGTGCTACCAAGTCCAGTTGGTGTTAGGTGGCACAGGCTTTAGCCTGTGAGGGATTACTGTTGCCGGCATGAACATATCCGTAAAAGGCGAGTACGCCTTGCACGCCATCTTCGATCTTGCCGTTCAGAAGCCCGGCGAGCCCATCAAAATCGCCGACATCGCCCGCCGGCAAAAGATCCCGCAGAAATTTCTGGAGCTGATTCTCTCCGGGCTCAAGCAGGGCGGATTCGTGGAATCGCGGCGAGGCGCGGAGGGCGGATACATGCTGGCGAGGCCGGCGGAGTCCATTACCGTGGGGCAAGTGGTCCGCTATGTCGAGGGCCCTAAAGGAACCAAGCACGCACAAAAACAAACGGCGATCGACCCGTTAGCCGACACGTGGCGGCGGGTGGATCAGGCCGTTTCAAATGTCATCGACAGCACCACCTTCGCCGAGCTGGTTCGCAACTGGCGCGACCGGCAAGCGATCTACGTGCCCAACTGGGAGATTTAATGCTTTTTCAAGACAACTCGCTCAGCATCGGACGGACACCGTTAGTAAAACTCAATCGCGTCACCGAAGGCGCGCGGGCTACAGTGCTGGCCAAGATCGAAGGGCGGAATCCGGCTTACTCGGTGAAGGACCGCATTGGCGCGTCCATGATCTGGGATGCCGAGAAGCGCGGCGTGCTGCGTCCGGGCAAGGAGCTGATTGAGCCTACCAGCGGCAACACCGGGATCGCACTCGCTTATGTGGCGGCGGCGCGCGGCTATCCCATCACGCTAACCATGCCCGAGACCATGTCGGTGGAGCGCCGCAGAGTGCTGCGGGCCTTGGGCGCGAGTTTGATTCTGACCGAAGGAGCCGCGGGAATGCAGGCCTCCATCGCCAAGGCCGAGGAAATGGTGGCCTCCGACCCCGAGCGTTACATTCTGTTACAGCAGTTCCAGAATCAGGCCAATCCGGAAATCCACGTAAAGACCACGGGGCCGGAAATCTGGGAAGACACCGGGGGGGCCGTTGATGTGCTGGTCAGCGGCGTCGGAACCGGAGGGACGATCACCGGCGTGTCCCGGTACATAAAAAAAGTGCAGAACAAGAAGCTGCTTTCAGTAGCGGTAGAGCCGGTAGGTAGTCCGGTGATCACGCAGACGCTCAAGGGACAGCCGTTGCAGCCGGGTCCACATAAGATTCAGGGGATCGGCGCGGGGTTCATTCCTGGAACTCTGGATTTGGGCATGGTGGACCGGGTGGAGCTGGTGACTAACGAGGAATCGATTGAGATGGCCCGGCGATTGTCGCGCGAGGAAGGGATACTGTCCGGTATCTCGTGTGGTGCCGCAGCCGCGGCGGCGGTGCGGATCGCCCGGGAACCTGAGATGGCCGGGAAGACCATTGTCGTGGTGCTTCCGGACTCCGGGGAGCGTTATTTGAGCACGCCACTATTCGAGGGGATCCCGGCGGAGTAGGTTGAAATAGAAAAGGCGGACGCTTTTTTGGGGTGATAGGGTGAAGCGTCCGCCGTCGTAACGGGGATTTGACTAAATAACGCCTAGGCCCGCCAGGCGGTTACTGGCGGAGCGGAATCTTTGCGAACCTTTACACACCGTGTCTCCCAATGGGTGCCTTGAGGGGCTTGACTTTCGCCCTTTCTTCGCGTACACTGAAGGCGAATAAAAGGAGAATCAAGGAGTGCCGCTATGCCCCTCCCCCCGACCCTCTATTGTGGACCTTCCGGCTGGTCGTACCCACACTGGAATGGAATTGTCTATCCGAAGCTGAAACCACGCGGCTTCCACGCTCTCGAAGATCTAGCCCGATACTTCGACGCGGTGGAGATCAACACCACGTTCTATCAGTCGATCCGGCCGGAAATTGCGCGTCTTTGGATGCGCAAGGTGGCCGCCAATCCGAAGTTTCAGTTCACGGCGAAGCTGGGACGGCGCTTCACGCACGAACGGCTGATCGGTTCGGGTGAGGTTGCCACCTTCAAAGAAGGCTTGTGGCCGCTGCTGCGGGCCCGGAAACTCGGCTGCCTGCTGATGCAGTTTCCGTGGACTTTCCGCTACACGGAAGAGAACCGTGAGTTCCTGATAGCGCTGCGCCGCGCATTCCACGAATTCCCGTTGGTGGCGGAGATGCGGCACAGCAGTTGGACGCACGAGGAGGCGCTGGGCACACTGATCGATTACCGTATCGGGTTCGCGAACATCGACCAGGCGCCGTACACCAAGGCCATGCCACCAGCCTCGTACCTTACCTCTCCGATCGGTTATGTGCGGCTGCATGGCCGCAATCCGCAGGACTGGCAGCGCGAGTTTGGCCGTGCCGCGCAGCCTATCGCCGCACACGATTATCTCTATTCGCAGCAGGAGCTGTTCGAATGGAAACCGCGGATCGAACATCTGCACGAGCATGCCGCCTCCACGTTTGTATTCGCGAATAACGACATTGGCGGGAAGTCGGTGGTGAACGCCCTGCAGTTGGCGCAGATGTTGGGCGACGGCCGGCAAGTGGCGCCGGCGGACCTGATCCGGAACTTTCCAGGGGAACTCGTGGAATTCCATTCGGACCGGCCGATGCAGGACGCCCTGTTTGCAGCGTGATTGCCGGTGTGAAGGGCGATCTTGAGGGGGCTACGCAGGAAAGAAGGAGAAGTTGGTCGGGGCGAGTGGATTCGAACCACCGACCTCCTGGTCCCGAACCAGGCGCTCTAGCCAGGCTGAGCCACGCCCCGAGAAATCAGCAGCTTAACATCGGGAAGCAAGCCGCTGCACTCACCACTATACCATCGTTCCACCTACCCGTTTAGGCCAAAAGAACCTGAGAGACGCCCGCGGTCTACTGAAAACTGGCGCTCATGCCGAAATGTTTCTTTTGTACAATTTTGCGTGTATACTAACCCACAATAGGTATCGGAACGGGATTCCAAGTTTTCAGAGGAAGGACAAGTATGACCATACGTAAGAACTTTTGTATCGCGATGCTGGGCGGAGCATTGCTGGCGTTGAGCTCGGGGCAGCTCATGGCGGACGATGACAAGAACGTCAAGCCGGACGGTAAGGACGCTACCAAGCTGCAGCCGCCCAAGGGCGAGAAGGATGACGATCATAGCGGCGGCCCGAGCGGCGACGCAAAGCTGCGTGGGGGTGGTGGGGCAAACGGGATTTCCTACCACGGCGGACCGGTGATCCTGGGTACCACGCACGTCTATTACATCTGGTACGGAAACTGGACCAACAACACCGCGACAACCATTCTTCCGGCTCTAGCATCGAGTATCGGCGGATCGCCGTATTTCAATATCAACACCACCTACTTCAACGGCTCGAACGTCCACGTGAGCAACAGCGTGATGTTCGTCGGATCCACCAACGACAACTACTCGCAAGGAAGCACGTTGAGCGATGCCGGCGTGCAGGCTGTGGTCTCCAAGGCCATCAGCTCGAACGCACTGCCCAAGGATACGAACGGCGTCTACTTCGTTTTGACGTCGGCCGACGTCGGCGAAAGCAGCGGCTTCTGTACGCAATACTGCGGCTGGCACACACATGGAACCATCGCCGGCAGCGACATCAAATACAGTTTCGTGGGCAATCCTCAGCGCTGCCCGTCGGCATGCCAGGCGCAGCCGACATCGGCGAGCCCCAACAATAACCTGGGCGCGGACGGCATGGCCAGCATCATTGCGCACGAGCTGGAAGAGACGGTTACCGATCCGGACCTGAATGCCTGGTTCGACAGCCGCGGTGCGGAAAACGCCGACAAGTGCGCGTGGACGTTCGGAACCACCAGCACGGCATCGAATGGCTCCACCTACAACATCACTTTGGGCGGGAAGCAATACCTCATCCAGCGCAACTGGGTGAACGCATCGGGCGGATTCTGCTCGATGAGCTTCTAGGGCTTCTTTTCCGGCCGCTCGAGTTTGAAGTTGAGCGTGATGTCGTGGCGCGAGTCGTAAGGGCTCGCCTTCTTGACCGGCGATGTCATGTCGCCGCGCTTGGCAAACAAGTCGTACTCGATGTCGAGCGACAGCTCGCGGAACGCGTACTTCCCGTCATCCTTGGTGATGAAGTCCACCAATTTCGAAGTCTTGGTGTTCTTGAGCTGAACGATTGCGCCGGACACCGGGTTGTCGGCGGCGTCCTTCACCGTACCTTGGATGATGCGCGTGGTCCCTGGTTTGGTCGGCTTCGGGCGGTCGTTTCCGACGATGACGCTGGGCTTGTTGTTGGGGTCGCTCGACTGCGCGGATACGACGCCCGTGACGGCTACTGTCATTAACACCAGGGGAACAAATTTCGCGTGCTTCATTTGCGGATCTTGTATCTAGGATAGATCAGACCGCGGCGGTTTTGCTCGCCGCAGTACGCGTGGCAGGACAATCAGCGTGCCGCCGTATAGAAACAAGGAAAGGAACAGCGTCTCGGAACGCCCCTGGAGGAAGTCCTCGGTAACCAGCTTGACCGCGCCGAAGGCCATCCAGGGGTACAGTACCCAAACCAGCTCCGCTAGGTTCCAGCGCCGCCCGCACCAGGCGAGCGCGAGCGCGGCCGCGACGATCAGCGCCGTTCGTCCCGCGCCCGCATACGTTCGATTGAACATTCCGGATGTCAGCCTGATGATGCTCCAGCACAGGAGTGCGGCGAGGATGGCCGGCGCAACTCGTGCCCGCCATTCCTGGTTTTGCCGCCGCTGCAAGGTGATGGCGTAACCGGCGGCGGCCGCAAGTGCCCCTAGTGGAGCGGATAGGAGCGATGTAGCTACCAGATATGCCGCGCCGTGCAGCCTCAGCGTATAGCCCTGTCGACGCCAACCGAGCCATGTAGCAGCCAATCCCAATGTCGTCCACAACGCCGCCTGGATTCCGTCGAGAAATACAAGCGCGCCCCCCACAGCGGTCAATATCAACCCGAACGTGGCATAGGAGTGGAAATTGCGCCCGATCGCCGGACGGCGCGCGAGGCTGGTAAACGACACCAGATAACACGCCGCACCGGCCACCAGACTTGCCAAGCCCACGGCCATGATCCCGTGCGTGACTCGCATCACCGCCGCAATCGCCAGCGCGACGACGGCCACCACTTGGCCGACCTCGAACCACGCGATGGGCAACCGTCGAATCAGCGTGCGCGTCACTGTGCTCGCGAAGTAGATGGCCACCAACGCAACGGGAATCGCGGTTACTGCGATGGAGGGAATCGGCGCATAACCTTCGGGCAACCCGTGCGGCCGGGCGACGAGATACATCAGCAGAAACGCGCAGAAATCCGCCGCGAGCGCGATGATCCAGCGCAACCCAAGAGCGCGGTCGCGGCAAGCGCCGTATTCGACCAACGCGGCGGCAAGGGACAGAGCTATGGCGAATGGAACCGGGTCCAGCGTGGCGACGATCAAAGCGATCGCGGACGCCGATCCAGCCAGTGCGGTGACTCCGGCAATCAGCGACAAATCCCGGCGCCAGGCCACCAGTTGTCCGAGCGCGACAAATAGCGCCAGAGCCGCCGCTGCACCCGCCGGTGAAAGAGTGTGGAATCGGACCGTCGACTCCCATAACAAAGGCCCGGCGATCAGCGACGCGGTGAGACCTTGGAGAACAATGACGATCCGATTGTGGGAAGCAATCCGAACGGATGACAGCAACCACGCACAGGCGTACAACAGGCCGATCAAGGTGCCCGCGAGTTGCGGCAGAAGAGCTGCTTCCGTAACCGCGCGAAGCAAGTAAGCGCCGGCGATGCCCAGCAGCAGCCGCCCGAGCCCGGCCAGCACACCCGTGGAAAGGTCGGCGGGAACTTCCGCTGCATGCGGCCCGCTGCCGAGAAGGGGGGTTGCAGTGGATGGCTCCGCGATAGCCCGGTTTTCCAGCGCTTGGACGCGCCGGCGAAGATCGTCGACCGCTTGCATCAGCTCTTCGAGTTGATGCGTTACTTCCTGCGTTGGAGGCCCATCCATCGCGCCCTCCTGAGAGAAAAACTCCTCCGAATCGATGGCGGCCCTGAGTAGTTTTTCAGCTACTAAACTAAGCCGCAGCTTCGGTCTTCGGCCAAGGCGGCAGTAGCTTGACCAAGATCCACAAAATTGCGAACGGCAACAGGACTAACGCTACGGCGGGAAGCAGGCCCTCGCGCGTGGCGAACTCCATTTTATAACTGGTGTAGCCGAGGAAGCTTTTGGAGAAAAGCTGTCCACCGATCACCACGTTCCAGCGCATGGCCAGAATGCTGATCATGGTCAGCGAGCCGGCGAACACGTAGATGCGCTTGCGTACAACTTCGGAAAACTTCACCATCTGTACCAGCCCCAGCAAGGCGATAGGCACTAATGTTCCAAGACCAATCTGGAGAATCACCTGCGAGAAAAACAGCCTGGTGTGGACCATGAAATCCAGCGCGTTGAGCGATTCGTCGGCTTCGTAGATGCGATGGATCAGGTCCAGCATTTCAAGTGAAAAGTCGATGATGAACGCATACAGCAGATACTGCGCGATTTTGTCCACGCAGCGCATGTCGATGACCATCTTCTTGAGCTTGGAGGTCAGCATGTACAGCAACAGCACGGCAGCGATCCCGGATACCATAGCCGAAAAAATGAACACCACAGGCATCAGCGGCGTCGACCACCAGGGATTCGCCTTCACCGAGCCGAAGATGAACCCTACATAGCCGTGGAGCAGGAACGCCGACGGGATCCCAATCAAGGTGATGAACCAGCCCACTTTGTCATCCACCTTCAAAGCGCCTGGGCTGATGTTTTTCGATCCGAGCGTCAGCACTTTGTAGATCAGTCTCTTGAATCCGGCGCCCGATTGGGACCACTGCACGATGTCCTTGCGATACTCGAGCCAAATCTCCATCAGCAGGACGATCATCAGGTACCAAAGATAAACGAACCCAAACATGGCCATCGCCGAGGATTTGTGGGGCGTCAGATACATCTCAAACGACCGTTCCGGATGTCCAAGATGCATTTGCAGCGGCAGGGGAGCCACCAACAAAAAGGCCAGCGCGACGAGCAGCGCCAGGCGATACGTCGGCTTCACCGCGTCCACTTTGAACACGCGCTCGAGGGATGCCAGAATGAACGCACCCGCCACCAATCCGGTGATGTACGGATAGAGCACCACCAGGACACTCCATTGCAGTTCCAGCTCATTCGGGTAGATATAACCTTCAACGCCGTGCATTCATCGGCTCCTTAGCGGACCGCTCCGTCCAGATTCTTGTAGAACACTTTCGCGCCCGTCGCCATGTGCGGTTTCAACACCTGCACGTTGTGCGTTCTCAGGAACTCGTGGACCGGGTCTTTGGGATTTTTCAAGTCGGCAAGCACGCGCGCGCTGGTAGGGCACGATTCGCAGCACGCCGTAGTCAACCCCTGCGTGATGCGGTGATAACAGAGCGTACACTTGTCCGCGGTATTTTTCTTCGGATTCAGAAACCGGCAGCCATAGGGACAGGCCTGGATGCAATAGCGGCAACCGAGACAATATTTCTCGTCCACCAGGACGACGCCGTCGGGCGTCCGGAATGTCGCGCCCACCGGACAGACTTGGACGCAAGGCGAATCCGCGCAGTGATTGCAGAGCTTTGGAATGAAGAAGTTTTTGCCGCCCTGATGCTTGTCCGGAAAACCGTCGAAGCCGCCATTGGGTGAATCCACTTCCGGATTCTCGGACTTCCAATCCTCGATGTGATAGCGCTCGACCCAGGTCCGGAAGTAACCCTCTGGCACATCGTTCTCAGTCGCGCAGGCGCGCACGCAATTGCCGCAACCGATGCACTTGTCCACGTCGATGATCATCGCCCACCAGTGCTTGGTGACGTCGTAGTTGGGCGATGCTTCGGCTTTGCCCGCCAGCACGTACTCCCAGGCAATGGCCGCCGCGCCAGTCATCAATATGTACTTGCCGGTATCGGCAATCATTTCACGCCGGTTCATTTCCATGGCTAGTTTTCGCTCACAATCTTAGGGTTATGAGGTTTGTGACAGGTGTTGCATGGCAATCCCGCCGAGTGCTCGGCGGTGATCACTTGAGGAAATCCTTTGGGCTTCGCCGAATTTGCTTCGTGGCACCTCGCGCAGAGGATAGCTGTGTCGGGAAGCTGGGGAACAACGGCCGAAGGATCCTCAGCATGCTTGGCTAACGGACCATGACACGCCTCACAGCCAACATTCACGTGCTTGCCTTTGCTCTTGGCTTCCACCTGATCGGAATGGCACGCCTCGCAAGCCTCGCGGCCGGCGAACTTGATTGGCCTCGCACGGACATCATCCAGAGAGGCCGGCCGATAGTGTCCCCACTTGCCGAACTCCGCCGGGACAACCGCGCGCCGCACCAATAGGAAGGCGATCAAACCAACAACCAGCAGCAGTACTACCCGGCTCAGATGCTCCGTATTCCGGAGGAAGTCCTTCATGCCTAGGAGGCAAAGCAATTCAGCGACCTGGCGCTAAGCAACTGATTCCAAATGCTATTGGGCGAAATAACACCCCTCAGTTTCCAGGAGAGGTGCGTTATTTCACGCACTTAAAGACGCGGCTCGTGCTGATACAAAGTGAAGGTGGATCTGACGCCGGGGATGTCGCGGCAGCTCGCGCGCCGGTAAACTCGTTGTGCAAGCGTCCATTCTACCGGTCGTGTTTGGGCCTCCCGGCGGAATCGGCGTCGGTCCGCAAGCCTTGCGGAAGTGTGCGTGCCTCCAATCTATTCCCCAATTTGAGAAACCTGCTAGACAAATGGGCTATTACATGCTAACGTTCTTCACTTAAGTTAAGAGATAGGGTCGATCAGTTTGAAGGGTTCCGCACTGGTCCCGTAGGGCTACTCCCGTCGGTGCTCAAATCGATGGGCGAGCCGTACTGTATCTTGCTAGCCATCCAGCCCAGTGCACCTTCACGCAATTGCCCCTACGATGGAGCAGTTGGGGGTAAGGAAGTTTGAACCGCCGAGAAGTACTAAAGGCTAGCGCCGCGTTTGCGCTTGCCGGACTTCGCCGCTCTGCCGCGGATCCTGCGGATCCCTCGATACCGCTACAGGAAATCTCCTCCAGCGTTGGTCTCCGTGCCGCCGTGTTTCCCGACGGCCGCTACCAGGTCTCCGCCGCGCAATTCGGTTGGACCTTCGGCGGCAACGTGGGCCACGCCATCCAAAACGCAACCGCCCTCGATGGCCTGGATGGCGCCGGCGCCTGGCACGAAATCGCCTTCGACTACGATACTGCCCGGCATAGCGCAATCCGTCTCTATGAGGACAAGGGCGTGGTTCTGTTCTCCACCAATTACGGCCAGGACAGCCCTAACAGCGATCCATTCCCCCGTTTTACCTCCTTCCCCCAAGGCCTTTCGACATTCAGCTATACCACGCTGTGGAATTACGAGTTCGGAGCGCTGGGCAATCGCAGCCCTTGGTTGTTTTTTGACGCACAGGCAAATGCGATTCTGCTCTCTGCTGCCTCGAATTTCATGACCGCCTTCTCCCGCATCGCCGGCGACGGCGCAATCGAAGCCGGCATCGACCCGCGGATCGCTTCTTTTCCCGCGGGATTTTCCCACCGCACCGTGCTGACCTTGGCGCACGGAATCAATGCCGCCTTCGAAACCTGGGGTCGCGCTCTCACCGATCTTTACGGAAAGGTTCGACCGGCCAGTGATTCCATAACACTGCTCAACAAGCTCAGTTACTGGACTGACGCATCCACCGCCTACTACTACCGTCCATCCGATCCCGCGCAGATCGCTCCAACTCTGCTGCAAGTGCGCGCGACTTTCGAGAAATTGTCCCTCCCCATCGGATCCATGGAACTGGATAGCTGGCATTACCCCAAGGGCTCTCCCCCGTCCTGGAGCCAAGTCGGCTCGGGCCTTGCAACCTTTCAAGCCGATCCCACTGTGTTCCCGAACGGCTTGAACGGTTTCCAACGCAATCTGGGCATTCCTTTGATCGCCCACTCCCGCTGGATCGACGCGAGTAGCAACCTTCGCAAACAGTATCAGGTGTCCGGCAACGTCTCCATCGATCCCCAATACTGGCGCGACTACGCGAAGTATCTGACCGACAGCGGCGTCGAGGTGCTGGAGCAAGACTGGCTCTCCGGACCGGCCTTCACCGAATTCAACCTCACCGCCCCCGACGCCTTCCTGGACAACATGTCGTCGGCTATGCAGGCAGCCGGCCACAGCATCGTCTACTGCATGCCCAACTCGACGCACCTGATGCAGTCCTCTAAGTACAACAACGTGGTGGCCGCGCGTGTGGCCCACGATGGCCTGCAGCGCGTTAACTGGGACGACATGCTGATCGATTCGCGGCTCGCCGGCGCGGTCGGGCTTTGGCCGTTCGCCGACGCTTACACCACCGGCAAGGAAAAGGATTTGCTGTTGGCGGCATTGACCGCGGGCCCGGCTGGTTCAGGCGAAGCCTTCGGCGCGATCGATGAAGCCAGCCTCCGGCAACTCGTCCGCCGCGATGGCGTCATCGTGAAACCGGATGCGCCAGTTTATCTAACAGACGATTCGTGGCTGGCGCGATCCAAGGATCAAAACGCACCGATCGTGGCATCCACGTTCACCGATCACGCCGGCCTGCGGACGGCATACGTCTTCGCTTACGCCCGCCTGAACGGTGCGCTCAACCCCATCGTGTTTTCCCCGCAATCGCTGGGCATCGCGCGGGACGCTTATGTGTACGACTATTTCGCGAAAACCGGCGCAGTGGTTCCAGCGGGCGCGCAGTCGGCCCATACCGTGGATTTCAACGCTTCGTACTTCATCGCCGCTCCCATCGGCCCGTCGGGCATCGCGTTCCTGGGTGACGCGGGCAAGTTCGTTTCGTGCGGCAAGAAGCGAATCGAACAACTCTCCGACGACGGTACCATGCGCGTGATGGTACGATTCGCTCCCGGCGAATCTCATCTCCAACTGCACCTCTACTCCGTAGCGCGCCCCCACGCAGCCGCGGATTCCGGACACGCCGGCGCTCCACTCCCCTTGGGTCACGGACTCTACCGCTTGACCGTTTCTCCGGATTCGACTGGCGTGGCGGTTGTCAGATTCTGGACCGCCGCCAACGGCCAGACATCATAGATCGATGTCGAGTGGTTTCTTTTTCTCGCTCCTCTTAGCCGCCTCAGCCCAGGCCCAAACTTGGACGCCAGTACCCAGCGGAACCACTGCATCCTTGCGCGGCATAAGCGCCTGGAACGCGAAAGTCATTTGGGCCAGCGGAACCAACGGCACATACCTCCGCACTTCCGATGGCGGCGCGACATGGAAAGGCGCGACAGTTCCCGGCGCCGAACAACTGGACTTCCGCGGTATTCACGCACTGAACGATCGAATCGTCTACCTCTTGAGTAGCGGCCCCGGCGAAAAATCGCGGATCTACAAAACCATCGACGCCGGCGAGCACTGGACCCTGCAATATAAGAATCCCGGGCCTCAGGGATTCTTCGATGCCGTGGCGTTCTGGGACGCCCGGCATGGAATTGTCCTCGGCGATCCGGTCGACGGCCACTTCGCCGTACTCACAACTGAAGACGGCGGCGAGCATTGGCATCAGCAATCCGGCCCGCCCGCGATCGGCCAGGAAGGCGCATTCGCCGCCAGCAACTCCTGTTTGTTAGCGGTGGGCAGGCGCGACGCGTGGTTCGCAACTGGCGGGCTAGGTGGCGCGCGCGTGTTTCATTCGAAGGACGCCGGCCGTACCTGGACGGCTGTCTCTACTCCGATCCGCAACGACAGTGCAAGCGCCGGCGTCTTCTCCATAGCCTTCGCCGATGCACGGCACGGGATCGCGGTCGGCGGCGATTACACCAAGCCCGCCGACGGCACGCACAACATCGCCGTCACCTCCGACGGCGGCCGCGCTTGGACCGAGCCAACAGGCCAACATCCTGCTGGCTATCGATCGGCGGTTATCTACTGGCCGCGCGAGAAAGCGTGGATCGCCGTTGGAACCTCAGGCGCCGACATCTCTTACGACAACGGACAAACCTGGAAGCCCTTCGACACGGGCGCATACAACGCCCTCAGCGTCGCCGGCGAAAGGTGCTGGGCAGTAGGACCGAACGGCCGCCTGGCGTTTGCTACACGCAAAAAAGCCGCGTCGGCTGAAAAGCGGCCCAACAGAGAATGATGGTCAGTAAGAGCATAATTACGCCCATCGCTTTGGTTGCTCGCTCGATCACGCTGTCTCCAGTCAAGGAAAGTAGACCGCAGAAACCCGTCAACGCAAGCAGAATGCCTGCCAACCCGAAGATGATTTCGAGGCCCTTCCAATGGCCGTACCAAAACAACGGCGAGAGAAACGCCATTGCAGCGAACAGCAAGCTCCACTTACATATAGCCGATTGCCGGCAGGAATTAATTAGTCCCTCCGATCTATCCTTATCGTGGGCGAGATCCTGCTTGGTCAATTTGAGAATGAAGATGTCCTCTCGGACATCGAACGCCGCCGCTCCAATGGCGCAGACGCCAACCAGTATCGCCAGAAAACTGCCGTAGCGGACGTGCGACTGCCAGAGAAGGGCAGCGGTCAACAGAAAAAGAGCCGAATAGGAGACGATGAATGCAAAATCGACGTATTGCTCCTGCCTCATCACCTCGCGGTTCCACGTGTTCTCCTTGCCCAGGATCAGCTCCACATCGTGCACGCCACGGGCCAGTTCCATGGCCAGGCCGCGTGTTTTGAACCCCTTCCGGAAGCCGTCGGGATCTACAGGTTGAAATTGGCCGGCCACTATTTTCAACAATAGTCCCAGCAGAACGGTCACAACCGCGGCCATTGCGCTCGCATCCAGAACGGTTTCCACGGTCATGTCCTCAACGTCCTTTCAAAAGTTCTTCGATCAACTCTCCGTGAACCGCATCGCGGGAGCAGAGTTCATAGATCTCGGACGGGTTCGGTTTCTCGTCCTCCTTTAATCCCTTTGCCATCGCTTCTTTTCGTTTGGCGCTTGCTTCTTCCCGTTTTGCCCTTGCGAACGGGCACTCAAAGGCTTCTCCACGCATCGTGAAGTAGGGGCACAGATCAACCCGTTCCTCAGCAAACACTTTGCGCAGATCGCTCGCATTTTTCGGCAGGTTCCTGGCCCAATTCATCAGGCGCTCTAGCCTGGTTCCTGGTTTGATTGCCTCCAGCTCCGGGATCCGTTTCTCCTTCTGCAGCCTCCTCAGGCTCTCTTTCACTTCAACCGAGCCCTTGGTTTTCGCTCTAATCAGCGTCCGAAAAGTCTGAAAACAACCGTCGGCGATGGAACCGAGAACCTTCTCGGCCGCCATCCCGGTGGTCTTGCAAAAGGCGAAAGTCTTGTTGAGATGATTCTTGTCGCTGGGGAAGACCGGCAGCACACCGGCGTTTACCAGTCCGCGAACAAAATCGGGGTCCTTGAATCGGGTCCCGCGCCCCGTCTTTACGAGCTTGTCGAACTGGCGGTAAATCACGTGCGAAGCATTGAGAAAGCCCTCAATCTTGCTGTTGTCGGCCAAGGTCCAGGCGCGCGCGGAGATGTCGTTGAAATAGTGAAACGGGCCCGCGCGATCATCGGCATATTCAGGACGCGCATTCAGCGCGCCGGTCAAAAACAGATCGGGGTTGTCGCGCCGCGCTACAACGTAGTCGAACATGGCCGCGTGGTTGTTCTTCTCCGACCAATCTTGGCTTTCATCCATTTGTACCTGCGACAACACCTCGATAGCGGGCAGAAACGGCAGATTGTCGAACATGCCGCCGTCGGAATAACGAATGTCGGTTCTCCCCCACCCTGGGAACACGTCCGAGTTCCGGCGCGGCGCGAAGACTGCTGGAAAGGCGCTCGAAGAAAGCGCTGCTTGAATGAAGTCGTAGGGACGGTTATAGAGCGCGTACCTGTCCCATAGCATCACCTGCATTTGCGCTCCAAGATTCGTTGTCGTCGCCAGGAAAGCGATTCGAGTGTTGGGGTTTTGAAATGGCTGGGCATGCTTCAGCTCGACACCGTCACCTTCTATCAATTTCTTTGCCTGCTCCTCCAGTAGTGAAGAGCCAATCACCGCGTACCGGATATCCAAGCGGGCCAGACTGTGATTCTTGATCTGGGACAACATGGTGTCAACCGCTGTAGCAACCTGTCCAGCCACAAATCGTCTGGCTATTTCCGTCGTGTCGGTGAGCGGAATGGTAAAGAAGCTGGAGATCGCGTCGATCAACGCCGGTGGAGCGCCGGTCGCGGCATACCCCGGGTCTGCCTGCGTACCCCGCTGGACAGTCGCCTGGATCATTGCCGGAGAGAGCCGGATCTGCCTGGCCCGAATCCCCAGGTCGCGCGTGGCCTCTTTAAGTGTCCTGGTGAGCGCGACGCATTTGTCGACGTTTTCAAATGTGGCGACCAGTTCGTTCAGCCTCCGGAAAGCCGCGCTCTCCCTATCTGCCGGCGTCGCGGCTCCGTTTTCCTTCAAGCTGAACATGGACGCCAGCGCGCCACCCATCAGCGTGCCTACCGACGCCGCCGCGATCAGATCGGGCTTGATCTTAGCTTGCAGTAACGCGCCGATCATTCCGATGTGAAACGATCCGCGAAAAACTCCGCCGCTCAAAACGAATACGATCCGTGGTTGCGCCCGATCCCCGGGACGAGCGGGATCTCGGCTCTGGCTGTACACCCGCAGGTCGGGGAATACCCCGATCAAGGAACGGTCACCCGACGCGGGCGGCTTCGGACAGTCGCTAGCATCGGGCTCGGGACGCACCAGGCGCTTGGTGCAATGCTGGCACACTTCGGGCAAGCCCTCCGAAATCGGCAAGTTCAAGTTGGCTCGGAACCTTCTTGGGGCGGTCTTTCGAAGCAGAACATCGCACGGTACTGTATCGCCGTGGTTTGCCATCGATTGTAATTCCAGTCGATACAGCTTTTCGATGGTCCGCCGGCAACCATCGGCGACTTTTTGAAGTGCGCCGCCGCGATCGGGCACTAGGGGATTTAGCGCTTTCGAATCGGTGGGCGGGTCCGCCGCCGGAGCGATTTCGTCCGCGGCCGCCACCAGAATATCGCTCGTGTTGGATCCGGCGGCCCGCACTTCCACCTCCAGCCTGGTGATGCAGTTGACTTGGTCCACCTCCATCCGGGTATCCCGGCGGCGAGCTAGCTGACGGCTGGCCAGCGCTACGTCGACAATATTGGCCTTGTCTTCGGGCAAACTTCCATCGCCGGGCGGCCCTTCCAGAGGCACGCTGTAGATGACATGAACCGAGGGTTTGGGACACTTCTCCCATTTTTCGTCTACCTTTCGCTCCAACATATCGGCAACTGACGAATTACCCCGCAGAAACTGGAGAAGCGCCGGCAACGGGTTTTGACGAACGACACTCCCATCCAGCAAGTCGAGCGACGGCGGCTCTCCGTTGACGTCTCTCACAAACGGATCGTGAGGAAGTTCTCGCGTAAGCGGCTCCCATTGCTCGAAATCGGGTTTATTCACGGTACGAGGCGGCCAGACGCCGGGGCGCGCCATGGCGGCCGTCAAAGCATCTACCGTCCGGATTTTCGACTTGGGATTGGCCCAAAGCTGCTGCGCGGCACACGGTTCCTCTCCATCGCGGACCTTTCGGTAAAGCGTCTGTAATGGCGCAACCACGATCAGCGCGGGCATCGGCGTCGCATCCAGTGGTCCGTCTCCAAATAACTGAAGCAGACGCCACCGAAGGTGGAAGTTGTGCAGCACGCTCCTTTCAAGTCCGATACTGGCCAGCACCGGCTGAAAGAAGAGGAGTTTGAGGCCAGCGGGAATTCCCTTTCGGAAGACCGCGATGGCGATAATCAAAATGCCGACAGCCACCAGCCCGGTTAACCACGACACAACGAAGAAAGTAGCGGCCAGCCCCAGAAGCAATATGACGAGTATCCAGACCGCCGAATAGAGTCGCCAACCTAGGAGCGGTCTCCCCGCGCTGCTGCTTTGATCGAAGACGCCCTCCCGAACAAATAACGGTTGTCGAAGGATGTGCGAGATGAGACGGGCGCAAATGGGCAGAGTCGACCAGATCAGCTTCAACAACCGGCCGACGGGTCCGCCCCCGTATTTTTCCTTGAAGCGGACGTATTGGACAACGGCGCGGCCCAATTTGTCCACGCTCACCGAAAGTCCGGCGAACCATATGCCGAGACGGGTCAGCAGATATTTCTGACGGTTCGCCTCCATCTGCTCCCTGCCCAGTTCGTCCTTCGATCTGGCGGGCGCCCAGTCCCGCAGCGGCGGCGCGTTTGTCTCCACAAGAAAATCGGAAGGGTTTGGAATCGAATCCCAGAACACATCCATCGGCCTGTCGGCTACCACGGCAACATACTGTCGTAGCCAACGCCAGCGGGCTGCTTCAATCTGCACCGGCGTCGAATGGGAATCCCTGGCGTCTTGCAATTCGCGATAGCAGCGCTGCAGCGCCACGGCGCTGAGCGCGCCTACCGAAATGCCCGCCACTACCGCGGGCGCGGGGCGATCCGTGGCCAGGTGCGCATGAATAGTGCCGGCTCCGAACAATGCCCCGGCGGCGCCCGCCGTGAAGCAAACTGCATCGCGTTCGGGCTCGTCAACGTCTGTCGATCCCTGCGGATTCTCTTTCGAAACTGGCACAGTAATGGGACATAATGACGGGTCTTATAACCAAAGTCAATAGGGTAACGTTCGAACGTTTCGAAGTCCGGTGGAATACCGCTGATTATCTGTTACAACCTCAAGCGCGGCCGCCGTGATCCTTCAGGAACTCCACCATCGTCGCCTTCTTGGCCTGCATGGCAACGGCCAGCGGCGTAACCGGCGTGGCACGCATTATGGCCGTAGCATTCACATCCGCGCCGTGATCCAGCAGCGTCTTTGCCAGTTCCACATGGCCTTTCGCCGCCGCGATGTGCAGTATCGTTTGTCCCAATGCGCGTGCCTGAACATCCGCCCCGGCGTCCAGCAGGAACTCCGCCAGGTCCACTTGCTGCTCTGCGTACGCCGTGTAGGCAAGCAGTGCGATGTCGTGCGCACCCCGCTCCCGCAAGCATCCCGCGTCTTCCTTCACCAACCGCTTCACTAGATTCTTCTCGCCCAGTAGCGTCGCGGTGCAAGTGGAAACTGGCGCGCCCAGGTCGGCAAGATACTTTGCCATCGACGTTAGTCCCATGTGCGCCGCGGCTTCGATGCCCAATTCGTCCCAGGAGGCGCGCGTCATGATCAGCATCGGACACAATTTCTGAAGGTGTTTCACTCGCTCGAAATCGAAGTGAGCTACGCGGGAGAACTCGTTGACCAGTTGCTGCGGGATGCCGTAAGTATCTTCGCGCGTCACTGGATTGCCGCGCAGATCCTGCGTAAGACGGCGTGCGAAGTACACACGCTCCACCTTGGGCGGGTTCGGCAACCCGGATGCATCCGCGCCGCGATGCACCAACATCTCCACCACTTCGTCATAGCCCCGCGCCGACGCCAACTGCAACGCGGCCTTTCCGTCCTTGCGGCGGGCGTTTGGATCCGACGCGTTCATCAAAAGAGACCGGGACATTTCTTCCGCCTTAGTGCGATCCGGATAGTTGACCGCCGCCAACAGCGGACTCTCGGGACCAGCGCTCAAATCGGCGCCAAGTGTGGACAAGGGGAACACCAGGTCCGGCTTGCCAGCCTCGGTCGCAAGATGGAGCGGCGTTCGCCCATCCGGTAGCCGATGGTGAGCAATGCTCGGATCGTCTTTGGCCAGCTCATTGAGGCGCTTGGCGTCCCCACTGACCGCAGCCTCGAAGGCATCGAGCGCCAGTCCCCGATGAACCAGTTCCTCGGCCACCTTCGATTGCCCGTGAAGGCATGCCAGGATGTACACGGAGACGCCATCTTTGTCGCGCGCATAACGCAGCCCGGGATCGCGGTCGAGCATCGAGGTCACGGTGGCCAGGTCCCCGGTCAGAACCGCGTTCCGGAATTTTTCCGAATCGAGCGCTGCATTGGTTGTTTGAGTGTGTTTGTCATCGCCTGCCAGAGCGGTCATGGCCAAGCCCGCGGCGCCAGTTGCAAGGAGAAGCTCTCGTCTGTTGGTCATGCACCGACTTTCGGTCACGGGACTCGCACTTGGCAAGACATCCAGCCTTAATTTATTGCTGGCGTCAAAACCCTTGGTCTGTCAATGGATTGCAAGGGGATGTTAAGGGCATGAAGCTCCGCAGCGTGTCTCTAGAGGGCCACGCCTGAGAGACGGGTCGTATACTGAAACCGTGCCGGCAGCCGATTCCACCGCGCTCCTCCTCCGCTTCGGAGCCTTCGAGCTGGACCTGCAGAACAGCGAACTGCGGCGCGCCGGCGTTCTATTGAAATTGACCCCGCAGCAGTTCCAGGTGCTCCGCCTGCTGGCCGACAACGCCGGGCAACTTCAGACTCGCGAGGAGATCCAGCGCGAGGTCTGGGGTACGGATACCTTCGTCGACTTCGACCGCAACCTCAACGTGTGCGTGGCGCAGATCCGCTCCACCTTGAATGACGATTCCGACGCACCGCGTTTTATCCAGACCGTTCCGAAACGTGGATACCGGTTCATCGCACCCGTGGAGCGGGTGGGAGCGCCGGCCGAGCAGCCGCCCTTGGAACCTGCGCGCCGGAGCGCCAGTTCGAGCCGGACATCTTTGGTTGTGGCGGCTGTCACATTGATCGCCGCGGCGCTGGTGGGCGCGGCGTATCTGCGTTGGCGGCAGCCTCCACCGTCCAATCGGGTGATGATCGCGACTCTCCCGTTCGAAAATCTAAGCGGCGACGCGAACCAGGACATGTTCACTGACGGACTCACCGAGGAAATCATCGGCCAACTCGGCAGCCTGAATCCGCAGCGGCTCGGCGTGATCGGCCGCAGCTCGGTGATGCGCTACAAAGGCGCACCGCGCGGCATCGCCCTGGTGGGCCGCGACCTGCATGTGGATTACGTCGTCGAAGGAACGGTTCGAGAGAGCGCCGGCCGGATTCGCATCGCCGCCCGCCTGATACAGGTCGCCGACCAAGGGCAGATTTGGAACGATACCCTGGAACGCGCCGTGGACGAGACGTTTCTGATTCAGGAAGAAGTGGCGGCGCATATCGCCAACGCGGTCAGCGGCAATTTGTTGGGCGGCGCTCCGGCGGCCTCGGCGCGATCGCGCACTCGCAGCCAGGCGGCGTATGAAGCTTATCTGAACGGGCGCTACTTGCAGCGCAAGGGGAATCGCGCGGACCTGGAGCGCAGCATCGCATCTTTCGAACAGGCGTCGAAGCTCGACCCGCAATTCGACCTGGCACAATCCGCGCTCGCCGAGACGTACGTGAGTTGGGGACGATCCGGTGGTCCGCCGCAAGAGACGTTCCCGCGCGCCCGCGCAGCCGCGGAAAAAGCGCTGAGCCTCAACGAAGCAAACGCCGAAGCGCAGAACGCGCTGGCCAATGCGCTCTTCTGGCACGAATGGAATTGGCCTGCGGCGGAGCAACACTTCACTCGCGCCATCGCCATTAATCCCAGTTTTTCGCTGGCCAATCATGACTATGCTTTCTTCCTGGTGGCGATGGGCCGTACCGAACCTGGACTGGCTTCGCTGCGCCGCGCGCTTGCGGCCGATCCGCTCTCGTGGCGGGTGAATATCGATGCCGGCTGGCTGCTGTTGCAGGCGCACCATTTCGATGAAGCCATCAAACAGGCCCGCCGGGCGCAGGAATTGGAACCGGGCCTGGCCGAAGCGAACGCTTGCATCGTCCGTGCCCGATTCCACCAGAAACAATATCGCGAGGTACTGGATTCGATGCACGTCACCGGCTCAAATCCCGAAGAGACGTTGAAGCGTTTGTACCGCGACAAGCTCCAGGAAGAAGAAAAATCCGGCAAAGCCGATCCATTCACCATGGCGACGCGCTACGCGTTTGTCGGCGAGAATGCCAAGGCGCTCGACTCGCTCGACCAGGCATACGCGCGCCGATCGATTATGATGCCCTTGCTGAAGACCGAACCATCGCTCGAATCCCTACACGGTGAGCCACGATTTCAAGAAATGGTCCGCAAGCTGGCGCTGCCCTAACGCGCATATCTTCACAAGATGATGTGGCGCACGCACTCGTGCGTGCCGCGTCGCCACTCATGGCGACGCCCGGCCCGACGACCCGGCCAAGGTGAAAAAAAGCGCCTCGACACGGCACCCAGCGGTGCGTGCGCCACGCCGCGCCGCATGTGTGAAATGCGGGCTAATCGATGCGATAAAGCTGGTACCCACCCAAGGCGGCGACAAACGTAAGCCCCCACTCCTGCCGGTTCAAGTAAACATGAAAAACATCCACCGCCGGAATTAGGAGCCAGCGATTACCGCTGTTTCTTATCTGTGGCAAATCCCGTGGCAGGGCGATTGAATCCGGACCGTTGACGACTTCGTGTTTCACGTACGACCGTGGAAAAGGACCTAAACTGAAGATCGCCTCGCCCTGCGGCACTTGCATGTCGATGTAGCGCGCCATATCGTAGCCGGGCAGCGACCGGCGCAGAAAATTATCTTCCGGCTCGATTCGTAGTGCTGCCCGCCACTCCATGTTGGTCAACCGCCATGCACCCTCATCGCAATAAAGCGGAATGAACGCAGGCCAGGATAGGATGGAATGCGCCAGCAACACTACGGGGGCCATGGCCCTCCAGGCGGTCAGAACCAACGCCATTGCTAGGGCCACGAATGGCAGGCACGGGATCAGGCTGGTAGTTTCGTGGCTGACCAAAAAGGGCAGCGCCGCAACCAGGGCCGCCGGTACCAGACGCCGCCCGGCCGGATAGCGGAGCGCGAGCAAGGCGAGCGGCGACAGCAGCAACATCGGACCAAGCAATCCGTGCAATCGCACACCGCGAATCGTGAGGTCGAAAGGAATGTCGGCAGACCACGGCGCACTTGGCCAGGGATGAGCAACCATCGCCCAGCCCGCGAATGCCAGCAAAATTACTATCGGCGCCAGGAGCCGGAGTTCGTATAAATAGAAAATAGCGAACAGCAAACATGCGATGGCCACATCCACCGAAGCGCTGCTGCCGGTCTTCCCGACGATGGGGCTGACGAAGAATAGCAGCGCGCCGGTAACGCCCGCGGCCGGATTCCCGATGCGCCGGCCATAAGACAGCATGCCCCAGGGGCACACCAGCAGAAAGAGCAACTCCACCATCGCGGCCGCCGAGTGCTTCTGAAAAGCGAAGGCGAAGAGGAACAGCATGCTGACGCCGTCGCGCGCCATTCCGCCCGCGAGACCATGCGCTTGTGCATCGCGCGCAACCGTGGCCAAATAATGAGTGGTTCCATCGAGGCTCACTTCCGGAGCGAGAGCGACGCTCAAGTAGAACACCGCGAACAGGCCATAGATCGCGCAAAACGCGATCATCCAGGGCTTCGGAACCGCAGGCAGCCGTTCCGTGGAAAAGCGATGACCGCCGGCCAGGACTGCAGCGGCTATCAATAGGACGCTCGCGCCCAGGAACACGCCTTTCCTGGCCAGACCAGCCGCCGCCAAGCCGTAGACGATCGCACTCAGGCATGCAGCGCCCAGCACAAATCCCAGAAACAAGCCTTCCGAGCGCGCCAGCTTTACGCGCACGGCACGCAGCAACGCGTTGCCCATCAGCAGCGATACCGCGTAGGTGAGGCCAGCCGCGAACAGAATGTACAGAACCTGGGTCATGGCGTCGCCAGGATCGCGCCGCTGAGTTGGTGGACATAAACGGTCCGTAATCCCAGCTCATGGATGAAGTGAGCATCGTCGTGCCGGAGTACGTAATAGTCGTAACCCTTTTCGGGCTGCTTCAACTCAACCGGCTCGAGCCAAGCCAGCCGGTACATCTGGCGGTACAAATTCATCGACCAGCTCAGCGGGAATCCAGCAGCGATGCGAGCCGGCTGGTTGCCAGCGCCGTGCATGGACACGATGCGTTGTATGATCTCGCGATCGCCGGCATCGAAGCGCCATTCGATGTAGTAGCGCGTATCGAACTCCAGCGCCGTAATTACCACCAAGGCAAACAGTCCGGCGGACCAAAGCCACGCGGCCGGCCGCGCGCGCGGACCCAGCGACCAAAGCCAACGGCCAGCCACCAGCAAACATACCGGTACGAGGAAAAGGAAAAACAGCGCGGTCCGCACCCAGGGATACGACCAAAGAAACACGGCGCTGCCGAGCAGTACAAAAACAATTGTGAGGCTCAGGGTTCCGGCGACCAGCAGGCCGGGGCTAGCGTCGATTTCGCGTCTCTTCCAAAGCAGAATGACAATCGCCGCCACGCAGGCGACGGAAAGAATCTGTGCGGCTCGAAAACCGATTCCGTACAGAATCGGGTAGATGCATGCGGGCGATTCGTTCAGATCGCAGTCGCGATAATGCAGACTGGGGCCGAGCAGACTGTCCACCATCGCGCGGGCACTCCCGGCTTCCATGTAGCCGGAGAACGATCGCGGCGGAATATGGCTCAGAGGCAGCGCGAGAAAAAGAAACGCAGTCACCAGCCACGGGCCAGCGAGATTGTCCACCACTCGCCAAGTTCTTTGAGCAATTGAACCGCCCGATGAACGGTCGCCAATCACTATCGCCGCCAGCACGATGGTCAAGGCCAGCGAAGGGAAAAGAAACGTCAGATTCGCCGCCACGCTCAGCGCCTGGAAAATCGCGACGCGGAAAAGAATGCGGTCCTTGCGCGGGCTCTCTTTGTAGAGCAGCGCCTGATAAAAAGCGCAGCTAAAGAACGCCAGGCCCATCCCGTAGCCGCGCGCCACGGACATGTGATCCAGCAGCAGCGGATTCAGCGTCAGGACCGCAGCCGAGAGCAGCAGCATTGGCGTGACGCCGAACAAAAAGCGCGAGATGCAGTAGACGGCGGCGAAGTACAAAGCGCAGGCCAAAACCGAAGGAAGCCGCAGCGTAAATTCCGAGAGCCCGAAGATCTGCACCGAAAGAAAGACCAGCATCGTGTGCAGGACGTGATAGCTGGTGCCATAGCTGTGGAATAGATTGATGGGCCGGACCGCCGGAAAGTTGGCGAACGAAAATGCTTCGTCGGTGGTGATGGCCTGAGTCCAGGCGCGGTAGATGTTCACCGCAAACAACAACAGCAAAAATGCGATGGTTAGCCGGCGAAACCATTTCGATTCAGACATTGGATCGCTTGTTGGGCAGCAGCGCCCACACCAGCGCGAGCAGCATGGTGAAATCGGTGATCGCATGGAACAAGAACAGATGCCGTTCAGTCTCGCCGGCATCGGCCAGCGTGGTCAGCCCGAGTTCCAGCAGCCCCATGGCCACCAGCAAGATGCTCAACAATGCGATCCCTCGATCGCGCCAAGCCAGACGAATTCCCATTGTTAGAAACACCGCGTACCAGACCACGATGTGCCACGGCGCAATCCGGAACAGGGGCGAGCGGATGGCGCTCCACCATCCGAAGGAACTGGTTTGTGTTTTCGGCGGATAGCCGGCGTCCCGTGGGTAGTTGCCGAGTCTCTTCGGGCGGCGCTCCGGAGCCTGATAACGCAGGTCCCGATACACAATGCCCATCGCGCGCAAAGGATGCCGCAAATAGAACGCGGCCATTTTGCCGTGACTGGTGCGGCGTCCGAATTCGGTACGCCACTCGGGATTGTTCATTGGATCCTCGGAAGGCTGATTGGCCCAATAGCCGGAATAACGCAGGTACTCAGGGCCCAGACCGAGTTCGCGCGCGTCCTCCGGCGGGGCCGGCGATTTGGGCAAAATCTTGGTGAAGATCACGGCATACTCCGCGGTTTCCTTCTCCAGGCGCGGGGTTTCGAGGAACGTTGCCAAGGTGGCGAGTGGAATCAGGAACGCGAACGCGGCAGCGCCCACCTTTTTTCGTCTTCCTTCAAATCGTGACGCGACAATCAGCGCCGGGACGCAGAGAATCAGGCCCAACAGCGAGTGCTGCGGTTTGGTGGACGCGCAGAGAATGGAAGCCGCGAGGAAGAACGCGAAGAGTCCGGCGCGCGGCCGCTGGCTGCGCATCAGATGAAGCCACAGCACGATGGCCCAAGATAACGACAGGAACGCCGCGGTATCGGTGTAGAAAGAATTGCAGTATGCGACGTAGCTGACATCGGTGAAGACGAATAACGCGGCGATGGCCGCGGCGTAACGCCTCCAGCCCGGCAGCGGGCGCAACAGAGGCAGGAACGCGGCGAAGCAGCAGATCCACAGCAGCGCGTGAATCGCGCCGAGAATTCGAATGTCGAATTCCTGACTCGAGAACTGCCAGCCAATGTAGAGCGCCGCAAAAATGGGGATCAGCTCCGACGACCGGTTGTCCGATACCCACTGGCTATGCTGATTGTAAACCCAGCGTCTGGTGAGGAAGTCGTTTTCCTGTGGCGGCTCCCAGTCGTCGGGTCCGAGCGAAAACCGGCCTATCATTTTCGCGAAGTCGCCGTTGTTGGCCAATCCAATGGAAGGCGGCACGAAGAGTTGAAACGACACGCAGGCGGCGAAGGCAACGGTCAGCAGAAGCTCGCTCACACTTAGGCGGAACATGCGTTACTCGCGCGGGACCAGCCGGATCATGCTGAGATTTACGGTGAACGTCCGGTCGTCGGTGGGCACGCTCCACTGGGGCGATGCTTCGATGTCGATGCGGTATTCGTCGCTCTCCGGAAGATCGGCTTCGACGATGAACAATCCGGGCCGATCCAGTTTCCACGCGCCGACCTTCTGCCCGTTGGCGCCGGCGATGAGTTCCACCGGATGGCCCTCGCTGGCGTGGCCGCGAATCCGCAACCGCTGAGGCCCGGGGTGGGCACGAACCAGACGTGCGGCCGCATGCCGGCCGATCCAGCGGTACTTGTTTCCGAAAACGCCCTCCAGATCGTACCAGCCGTCCAGCAGCCGCGCGGCGTGGCTGGGCAGGCAAAAATCGATCACGTCTTCGCGATCGCCGGGATAGAGTTCGGCGCGGTCGGCGGAAGGCAGCAGGTTATATACGCCGCCCTCGTTCGCCGCTTGATAAGTGCAGCGCGTGCAGCGAAGAGTATCGGCGGCATCGCGGGACAAGGCGGAATGACAATCCGGGCAACGAAGTTTCGTCTCAAATTCCGATTCGTCGAAGGCGACCTTCGGTGACTGGCCGTCTTTTCTCGAAACAGCGGCGAGCGTTCCGCCCAACAACCGCGCAGCCGCCCAAGGGGAACGGTAGCGATCCAGCCGCGTCGCGGCCCGCTTCACCACGCGTTCGCCCCAGCCGCGATCCGGCACGAACATCTCGTACTCCGCCTCGGAGAAATGTTTGTGGATGAGCGTGTGCCAGTCCTTCAAACCCATGGTGTGATTCTGACGGATGCCGAAGCTCTCCTCCTGATGCGCACCAATGACGTCTCGGACCAGATAACCGAGCAAGCCCCAATCGGAGAGTTTACGCTCCCACGGCTTCATCGTGTCGTAATACGGACAGCGATAGAGGCGCAGGGTGAGCAGGCGCTTCAGCGGCTCCTCGGCGAAAAGGAAGATACCACCGGGCGCGAGCACTCGCTTCACTTCCAGGAACACGCTCTCCATATTCATAAACTGGCTGAGCATCTGGAAGGCCATTACCAGGCGGAGCGATCCGTCGGCGAAGGGCAGATTCACCGCGTCGCCGGCGATGCGGATAGGCGCTCGCGAAAGATGCCAGCGGTCCTGGAGCGCGATGCCGTAGCGCAGCGAATCGGCGGAGATGTCCAGGGCGAAACCGCTCGCGCCGAATTCGTTGGCCAGCATGTAACTGGTGTGGCCGACGTTGGAACCAATTTCGAGAAACGGCGTCATCTCGCCGATGAATTTCAGATGATTGCGGATCACTGCGCCGCGCCGCACGTTCTGCTCGGCGTAGTGCGCGATGGCACGCTCGGGCTCGCCGAGAGAGGCGAAGTTGTGGAACTCCACCTCCGCGCGCTTCACCGATAACGATTGCGCTTCCATTAGAACAGCATCTCCAACGCCAGCGATCGCAGATCGGGTAACAGCACGTCCGGCGAATGCGAGCGTAGCTCCTCGATGCCGATCAGCCCGGTGGCTACGGCGACGGCGTGAATCCCGTTGGCGCGGGCGGCGCGGACATCGTTGGGATGATCGCCGATCAGTGAAATGCGGCTGTCGCGCGCGATCCAACCTTCGCGGCGGGCTTGTTTAATGGCGATGCGCACCAGTCCGGCGCGGTCCTTGGCGAGTTCGGCGAAAGCGCCGAAGCGGAAATAGGGACGGATACCGGCGCGCTCCACTTTTCGCCAGCCGATGCGCGTGAGATTTCCGGTGACCAGGCCGATCACCGCGCCGCGGCGTTGCAAACGGCCGAGTACGCGGCGCACTCCGGGGCAGACTTTGCGGACCAGAACTGGGGAAGTGCGGACGTAGATCGACTGGGCGTGCTTGATGACTTCCGGGAGAGCCCGGCGGATTTCGCGCGGCTTCATTCCAGCGCGAGACATCATCGTGACCAGGATGTCGCCGTCGAGCATTCCGGCAACAGGAACGCCTTCGGTAGTGGTTTCGACGCCGGCGGTGCGGCGAACCGCGTCCACCAGCGCCTGGCGATGATGCTCGCCGGCGCGGCGGATGAGCGTGCCGTCGATGTCGAAGAGGACTAGGGGTCCGGAGCGTTCCAACTAACTACTATAGGCGGTGGGTGGGAGGGCCTGCGGCCCGGTTGTGGGTTGTGGGTAGTGGGAAAGCTCCTGGGGGGACCTGCCAGCCGATCCCTGGGAAGCGAAAAATGTTCAAACCCCTTCCTTACGGGCGCGGCTTGGGGTCGGTGGGATGGGTTAATAGACATTCTCCAGGGCGTTGCGGTTCATGAAAAAGCGCTGGTTAGCCCAGCCGTGGGCCTCCAGGTGGCGCATCTGTCGTTCACGGTGGCGTTCTACCTGGTCTCTTGTGAAAACGAACCCATCTTCGGCCGGGTCCCAGGG
>DASQGY010000327.1:0-23200 GCA_035632375.1 Bryobacteraceae bacterium
GGCTTTAGCAAGCTGCCTGCAAGGTCCTGAGCGTCCCGGTGCATGGAAATCGGATGTTGAAACCTGGGCTCGCGGCACGACTGGCGAAGGACGCGGATCTGATCTGGTAGCTTTCTACCGCAGCCCCTTCGACTTCAAACGCGATCAGGGCCGCCGGATCGTCGTTAAAGACTGCATCCACCCAGTCGATCAGCCGCTGCCGTTCACGGGGCGATCATCAGGTTCCGGACTCGCCTACCGCTTATGCTCTTTTGCACAACTCATCCATTTTGTTCTTGAACCGTTTTCGCAGGTCGCCGTTGGCGGGGTTACGCAACTCGGTCAGATACGATTCAAATTCGCGCTCGATGGCGGCATAGAATAGACTTCGATTCAGTGCGAATCCGTCATCCTCTGCATCAGCAATCTTGCCTTCTGGCTCCTCCCTCCAGATGACCCACTTTCTTGTCTCGGCCTCATGAAGAATTCCATTCCTGATCCCCGAGGTGAACTCCTTAGCGGCCTTACCATTGAAGGCTCCGCCGAATGCCGGCCGATGGAGGAATTTTATGAACTGTTGATTTGTACCAGATGAAGGCTTGATGCAAGGCGCCGACGGAAAAGTACATTGGCCCGTCGGGGCTGCCGTAGACGGCGGGCCCTCTCTAAATCCCTGGAGGGTCTCAATGAGCAAGCAACAAAGCGCCACAATTGAGAAGCCTGGTATGCAACCTGTGGTACCTGTCGAACCTGAAGGCTGCACGTCGGGTTTGGTGTCGTCAGCGACGAGCGCATCAATGCTACCAAAGAAGCGTTCTCTCATCCGTCTCTCAAATACGCCGATGGCCTCTGCCCAAGCAACTTCATTGCCGTCGAGCTGGAGAGAAAGCGCTTCCCATTTGGTTTTGGAAAAGCCAAAGCATAGATCAGCATTCATATGAGCACCTGATCGATGATACAGTGGTCGATCATACCTGACATACATCTCGGGTATGCTCTACAGTGCACTCCATCTCAAGGAGTATCCCGTCACTCGGCGAGATCATAACCGCAATCGCAACGCGTGGCAGCACCGGGGTTCGTGAGGCCACCCGACGGGCAGGCCTTGGGTGAATCATTTGTGCGCCTGATCTCAACTGCGTTGGAAGTTGTCGGCCGAGAATCTGTCTGAGCATTTAGGATTGGGTCACCGCCGGACGTCAACGTCGCGACAAACGTCGACTTCTGATGGCGGACTGTTGCGAGCGTGGCTGCTAATACAGCCGCGATTATGGCCCATTCGACTCCAAGCCGCGCAAGATCGATCTGTGAACGCCAAAAGCCAGGGATTTTAAGCGCCAAGAAAAAACTCTCCTTGCTTTCAACTTTGCCGAACTCCTGGTCAACCCAGGCAGGAACATGAGACGGCTGAAATATCCAAGAGTAACCTTCGGCTCCAGGCCCAATACGAATTTGGTTGTTTCCACCAGCATATTCCCACGATTGAACCCACGGAGGGTACATACCGGTTGCGATGATGAAGGCAACACTGATCCAAATAGCCAGAGTGTTCCAGCGGACAGGCACCGCGCCGTGTCCCAAGCACTTCGCGGCCCTTCGTGCGGCTACGAAGATACCGAAGACGAAGCTGATGAACAGACCAACGACAATCAACACCATCAGCTCGGGCAGAGCAATTGATCGAAACATGGTACAACGTTCCTTCTCACATCACCTAACTGGACGGATGGCGAGGATACCCTCGCGACGCAAGTCAACATAGGCTGACGCAGTGTTATCTATACTCCGCCGAAACGGGCCTAGTGTCAACCGGAGGACTGCCGTATGGGGCACGACTTGAGCAACAAGTTTGCAAGACACGGATCTGAGCTGGTAGCTCCTACCGCAGCCCCTTCGATTTCAAATACCCAATCAACGCCGCCGGATCGTCGCTGATGATTGCGTCTACACCGGCGTCGATCAGCTTCTGCCAGTCAGCCGGGGAATTCGGCGTCCACGGCACTACCTCCAGCTTTGCTGCGTGCGACGCTTTCACTTGCTCCGGCGTCACCAGCGGGAAGTAGGGCGAGACGATCTCTGCCTTTGCTTCGCGGGCGATGTCCACGAACGGGCGCGGTGAGCCTTCCCATAGCGCGGCCAGGCGGATCTCCGGGGCCATGCGCTTCATGGCTACCAGGGTGCGGAAGTCGAACGATTGGACGATCACGCGCTGCTCCAGCTTGTGCTTGCGGATCACGTCGAGCATCATTTTCGAGAACACTTCCGGCGGCGGCGTCAGCTCCGGATGATCGGGAAAGCTTTTCGTCTCGATATTGAACTGGATGTTGCCGTGGCTCGAAAGGTCCAGCACTTCATCGAGCGTCGGAATGCGCGTGCCGGGGACCGGTTGCTGTTTCGGAAAATGCGGATTCTTCAGCGTGCCGCAATCGTACTGGCGCAACTCGGCCAGCGTCAGCTCATGAATCGCGACGCCGGGATGCGGGCCCTGGCAGATTTCGGGATTGATATGCGGGTCGTGCGAGATCACCAGGACGTTGTCTTTGGTCACAGCGACATCCATTTCCAGCACGTCGACGCCGATTCCGATGGCGTACTCGAACGCAGGGATCGTGTTTTCTGGGCGCAGACCGCGAGCGCCGCGATGGCCATGGACCAGGATGCGGGGGGCGGAGTGGAGGGTCATGAGGGACAGGAAGCAGGCGGCAAAGAACAGACTGCAGGAGGCAGGCAGCAGGCGGCAGCGAGTGGACATTTTCGTCTTATGGGAGGATCTCTTCGTCGGGCTGCGGCCCGGGCGGCTCTTCCACGGCAATCGGCTCGGGAACTGGAGGCTCTGCGGGTAGGATAATGACCGCCGCTGCCTCGGGCACCTGCGCCTGTTCCGCCTCTACTTCCGCCGCCGAAAGCGGTACCTCGCACTCGCAACAATCGCTGCAGCGCTTGCAACGATGGCAGCGATGGTTCACGCAGGCGTCTTTGGTGCAATAAACGCAGATCTCCGACGATCGCTCGCCACAGATGCTACAGGTGAAAATTGCGGATTCCGCCGTCATTGATGGGCAGGTTTCCTTTCTTTTGAGGGCGGCTGTTGCACCAGCGATTGGCGGCAGCGTTGCGCCTCGCGATCCACTACCTGGAATTCCTGCTCCTTCTGCGCTGCCAGATCGGCGATGTACTGCCGCAGGTGATCCCGATTCGTCCCGTTCTCGCTCATCACCGCGATAATCAAATCGCCCAGCGCCGGATTCTGATACTTGCGCACGCCTTCGCTCACCGAACCGAGCGTCGACTCGAGCGCTTGCATCCGGAAATAGGTATCCAAGGCCAGCGTCAGCTTTTCCGGTTGCCGTGCGAATGCCTCGCTCGAAGATAACAGGGACTGCAGTTCCGACTGTGCCGCCTTCCATTGCACGACGTACGTATCGGGCGACCCATTCGCCAGCCACTCCTCCGGCTTCACCTGAGCAATCACGGGACGCAAATGCTGCGACTGCATGTCGAGACTGCTAAGAAGCTTCCGGACATCCCACTCGGAGGTAACGCCGGTCTGGCCGAAGACAGCGGAACTGGAGAGCAGAAACGTAAGTATGGCGTACTTCATGATCCTACAGGTTAGTTTGGCACACTCGCTACGGAGCGGCTTAGTGCGGCGGCGGTGGCGGACCCGGCGGCGGAGGGGGTGGACCACTCGGCGGCTTCGGAGGCCCGGTCTGTCCCGGGAAATTCGGACCGGTCCCGCCGCCCGTGCCAGTACCTCGGCCATTGGTCGCAACCGTGTAAACCGCGTCGGCCAGCCCGCGCATGATACGCTGCAGAATCCCGCCCTTGTCGATCAAGCTCTTCGAGAGCGGCTGATCCCGATAGACGTGAATCTCTTCTCCCGGATGCAACGTCTTCGATCCACCAGGCTTCAGCGCGTTGCTGACGTCCACCAGACCTTCTTCAACGCTCACGATCGTCGATTCGTCATCGTCGTTTACGCTCACGTCGAACGTAGTTCCGCGCACCGAGATGACCGCGGTGGGTGTAAGCACCCGATTGAAGTTGGGTTGCCCACCCCATTTCTGGATGTGCACCTTCACCTTGCCCACCAGGACGTCCAGCAGATCGCGAATGCTCCCCGGATTCTTGCGGAATACGATGTTCGAATTCGGGTATACCTCAAAGGTGCTACCGTCTGAAACCTGGAACTGCGCGAACCCGTCAGGACCGGTGAGGATGACCTGCTGCGTCTGCACCATGTCGCCGATATTCAGCGCCCAGGGCTGCGAGTCGTGCAGCACGGAAACCTGCCCGGTCAACGAGATAACCTTGGCTGCACTCGCCGGCGAGGAGGGTTGGAACATCTGGGCCGAACACACCGCTACGGTGGCTGCGAGTAGCAGTCCGACCCCGAGCGCCCGTGTCCCCCGACGTCTCATAAAGAAATACACCTCTATGGCCGATGCCCCGTTAGAGTACTATGTGGCCAATCCTAAGAACACAGTCTACCATCAAAAGTGCTCAGCAAGAAGGTGTCCTTTCATTTTTTTTGTGAAAAACTGGTGTAGATTCAGACCTTTCGAGAGAAGCCAAGCGTCAAACAGGATACAATAGACTCGTCAGATGTGTCGGAGGGCTACAATCCGGGCAGTGGCAGCCGCAAGCTGGCTGGCAGCAACAACTTGGTCGATTTGGGCTCAACCTGTCGCCCTGGACTGGCGCCACATTGGTAACTCAGCCATTGACCTGGCCTTACCTTCAGTCGCCACGGGGCCGGTCGACCGCGTATGGTACTCGGGGGATGGGTCAGTACTGTATGCCCGTACCATTTCGGGACGGATCTACTCCACCACCGATTTTGAGCAATGGAGCCGGGTGCAGGATTCCCGGGTTTCGCCGCCTGTAGACGAGACGCCCGCCGCTTCCAGCTTGCCCGAACCGGGCTTGAAACGTACCAGCCTGGCGTCCAGTTCCGGCCGATATTATGTGGTCGGACGCGATGCGTACCGATCCGACGATGGCGGCGTCACCTGGACCAATCTGACCGGCTACAAGGGCGCTTCCATCCTGGGTCAGGGACTGTCGTCGGTAGCCGCCTCCCCGCGCGATCCCGACGAGGTGACGGTGGCATCGAACAACGGAGTCTGGCGATCGGTAGACGGCGGCCTGTCCTGGAGCGGCCTGAACCAAGCGCTCCCCAACCTTCCGGGCAGCCGGTTGATGGGGCTTCCGAACGGTCTTCGCGGCGTGCGGTTGGCTGTCGGCGGTGCTGCGCAAATCGAATGGGCCCCCGGCGAGAAGACGGCCTGGCGTCCGGCTGATGCCACCGATGTCAAGCGCGAGACCGACTTGAAGGCTGCGCTCTCCCAACGGCTTCGGCAAGTGTTTTCGGCCATAGCGCCAATCACCGCTATCGCTACTTCGAAGGACTACATCTACGCCGGCGACGCGGAAGGACATCTGGTCACCTCACCGGATGCGGGCGCTTCCTGGCCGGGCAACACCAAGTTCGCCGACCTGGGCCGCGTGGAATCCATCTGGGTAGATCCGAATGAGCCGACCATCGCGGTCGCGGTGCTCGGTCAGCGGCCCGCATCGGCGCAATCGCAGAATAAACCCATCTATGTGCTGCGCACCATGAACGGCGGCGCCTGGTGGGACGACATCACCGCGAATCTTCCCGACAGCGCAGCGGGACATGGCGTGACCGCCGATCGCGCATCCGGCGCAATTTATGTCGCAACCGACGCCGGCGTGTTCTATACCTCCACCGACTTGGCGGCGGCTGGACGGCCGACCTCCTGGGTATCACTCGCGGAGAATCTTCCCGCTGCGGCTGCCACCGATGTGAAGCTCGACGCGGGCGCCAATCAGCTCTATGCCGCGCTCGACGGCTACGGCGTCTATGTGACCATAGCTCCACATCGTTTCCGCGACGTGCGCGTGGTGAACGCTGCCGATTATAGTTCCCGTCCGGCCGCTCCCGGTTCCCTGTTGAGCGTGCTGGGCACGAAGGTCGATTCGGCGCGAACGGCCAACCTCGTTATCCCGGTGCTGGACGCTTCGGAAAAGGCCTCGCAGATTCAAGTGCCCTTCGAAGTGAAGGGAACTACTTTGCCGCTGGCATTTGAAGCAGCTACCGGACGCTTTACCTTCGGCCTGCCGCTGCAGAGCGTCGCGCCGGCGATCTTCGTCGATCCCGAGGGCACACCTCTCATCATGGATGCCGAGAGCGGCGTTCTCCTGGACGCCTCGAAGCCCGCGCACGCCAACACTCGCATCCAGGTCCTAGCCACAGGATTTGGCCGCGTTAGGCCCGATTGGCCGACCGGTATGGCCGCGCCACTCACCGATCCGCCGCGCGTTGCCGCCCAGGTTCGCGCCACCTTGGACCGCATCCCGCTGGAAGTTTCACAAGCTGTGCTGGCGCCCGGATACATCGGATTCTATTTGATCGAGATCCAACTCCCGAAAGTGCTCAATGCCGGTCCGGCCGAGTTGGTTCTGGAAGCGGAAGGACAGCAGAGCAATCGCGTCCGGCTGTATATCCAGCCTTAGCGGCTCTCACGCGTTATGCTTCCCAATTCCTGGCGGCGGCTCCTGAGCGTCATCCGCGTTCTGCTGGGTATCAGTTGCCTCGCGATCCAGCTCATCTCTTATAGCTTCGCCTGGACAAACACCGCGATTCTATTCGCCGGCTATATCGTCTACGCCTGCGTCGCCTTGTTCTGGAGAAGCTTGGAGGATTCCGGGTATCCTACGCTGGCGCTGATTCTCGATTTCGTTTTCTTCTTCCTCTCCGCCACCAGCAACGCGGCCAACAGCTACTGGATCAGCTCCGTGTTCTACGCTTATGTGCTGATCGTCGCGGTGATGCTGCATAACTGGTGGAAGGCGGTGGCGGTAGCCGCCGGGGCCCTGATTTTGGCCTATGCGGTACCTACCTTGCATGGCGAAGTGCTCCGCCCTGGATTGATCTCGGCTGGAATCCTGGGTTGTGTCCTGGCCATCCAGCGCGAGTACCTGGAGGAGCGGCTCTCCAACGCGTCGCGGCAGACTGTGCTCTATCGCTACGACGCCGAGAAGGCCCGCGAGAGCGAGCGCCAGCGAATCGCCGCCGACTTTCACGATGGCCCGCTGCAGAGCTTCATCAGTTTTCAGATGCGCCTCGAGATCATTCGCAAACTGCTGACCCGCGATCATGCCGCCGCCACTGAGGAACTCCACCAGTTGCAGGAGTTGTGCAAGACGCAAGTGAACGAGCTTCGATCTTTCGTGCGCAGCATGCGTCCGGTGGATGTGGAAGGCAGTCTCAACGCCACCCTGCGCCGCGTGGTGGAACAATTCCAGAAAGACAGTGGTATTCCATCCACGTTTGTAAGCGCCGAGTTCCTGGAGCCATCGGAACCGGAAGTCTCCCTCGAGTTGCTCCAGATTGTTCGCGAGGCGCTCTACAACGTGCAGAAGCACTCCTCGGCCACGCGAGTGGCGGTGAGCATCGCGAAATCCGACAGCGCGCTGGAGATCAGCATCGAGGACAACGGCGCGGGATTCCCGTTCACCGGAAAATACACGCTGGACGAACTGGAACTGCTGCGGCTTGGACCGATGAGCATCAAACGCCGCGTGCGCACGTTGGGCGGCGACATGACGCTAGATTCCCGCCCAGGCCAAGGCGCCGGCCTGAAAATCCGCCTAGCAACGTGACCCAGCGCAGCGATGTAGCGCACGCACCCGTGCGTGCCGTGTCGAGACTCATCTCGACACCATGGCCGGGCGTCGCCAGGAGTGGCGGCGCGGCACGCAAGAGTGCGTGCGCTGCATCTCTGCTTTTGCTGTGTGCATTGCTTCCCGCCTGCGGCCGGTACCGCGATTTCACATTGCCCGCGGAACCCGGCGGCCCGACAGTCTCCTGGCATTGGGAACCACGTCCGGAACCCGTCCTCCCGCGCGGCTCAACAGGCGATTGGGACGCCGTGGACGTCCTGAATCCCTCCGTGATCCGCCAAGGCGAAGCCTACTACAATCTCTTCTCCGGATTCGACGGCAAGACCTGGCGCACCGGTCTGGCGGTCTCGGCCGACGGCATCGCGTGGCACAAGGAGGGTCCGATCCTAGCGCCCGATCCGCACACTTGGGAAGGCGACGCCATCGCCGCAAACGGCAGCGCTCTAGCCGACGATAGCGCGATCCTCTACTACTACCAGGCAGGCAGCCCGGTCAGAATCGGCATGGCTCGATCCGCCAACGGCCATCAATGGCAGAAGCAGAGCGCGCCAGTCCTCGAAACCGGGCCGCGCGGAAGTTGGGACGAACGAGGGGTCGCCGATCCGTACGCGATCCACATCGGACGCAACTATTACCTGTTCTACTTGGGCATGGACCGGTCCAGCCGGCAGAGCCTCGGCGTCGCCATGTCCGCCGACGGAGTCACCTGGTACAAACTGCGCTCGAATCCGATTTTGGAACCGGGCGACTACGGCGCGTTCGACGAAAACGGCACTGGGGAACCAGCGGTATGGGCGTCTCACGGCTACTACTGGATGCTCTACACCGGCCGCGACCGCAACGAGAACCGCCGGCTAGGTCTTGCCCGATCCAGAAACGGCATCGCCTGGGAGAAGCTGCCCACAGTCTTCGCAGGCGATCAGCCCTGGGATTCGAAAGTGCTCTGCGATGCCACGGTTCTAGTCGAGGGTGACCATGTTCGTGTATGGTTCGGTGGCGGCGATGTTCCCCGCCCCGATCAGAACCTCAATGGCCAAATCGGAGTGGCGACTCTATCGCCGGAACTTCGCTGATTATTTTCCAAATTTCTTCTTCAAGAACGAATCGACCAGCCCCTTGACCACCTGAGGCGCAACCTTCTTGATATTCGGCCGCACCCTGGGCGAGTCCGTGGTCCCAGTCACCGTCAGCGGCAGATCCGATGTTCCGGACGACGACTGCTGGAACGTCGCCGTGTTCACCAGCCGCGCCAAGTTACCTGAAACATGTGTTACCAGGTTGAAGTTCAATGCGTGATCGAAACCAATGACGCCATTTCCTTCCGCCTTCAGCGCCGGCCCGTCCAGCAACAGGTTCGCAACTTCAATCTGCGCATGCCCGATAGTGAGATCGGACGAAAGCGTATTGAACGCTGTGGTGCCCTTGGCCCCCTCAGTGTCCTGATTGGCCTGCCCCAAGGCGCGCTCGATACTGGCCAAAAGGTCCAGTGCCCCCAGCTTGCCCTGCGTCACCGATAACTTGGCGTTCCCATGAAGCGAATTGTGCAATTCAGCGGCGTTTTTCCCGGCGAATTGCAGGGTAAAGGAAGGAATCGCCAGCAAACCGTAGATCTTGCCGCTCGATGTGGTGAAGCTGCTGAGTAATTCGTTGATGTCGACATTACGGACGGCCCCGTGCACACCGCCGCTGGTGGCTTCTCCGTGACTCTGGAATTCAGCGCCGCCCGTCCATTCCCCTTTGCCGAACTGCAATCGGGCATCGGGCACCTTCAGGTCGAAGCGCGGGCTGGACATCACGCCCGCAACGGCGATAGTCGCGTTGGTTTCACCAGACAACGGCAGCGCATGGCTATCGTCCGGGCCGATCCGGATGCTGGTGAGAACCAGTTTCGCCGGCCCGCTCAGTGAGCCGTACAAGTCGCCCTTCACAGTCGCTTCGATATTCGCCTTCGCGCTCGACCCCGGCGAAGCAAGCAGCTTTCCGAATTGCTCCCGGCGCATCGCCTCCGGAATCGACGCCACCGCGACATTGATGTTCAGCGTACCTTCGAGCGGCAGCGACTCCGAAGCGAAAGGGCCAGCCTGACCGTCCAGTTTGAAACCGGAACCGCCGCCGAACAGCTTCGCGGAAGCCTCCAGATGACAACGCCGGTCTTGCGAGAAATTGCTGAGCTTGATATCGATACCTTGGATGTTGACCGACTGTGCCCCCGAAATCGCCAACGAACCATTGCTGATGACAAATTCATCCACCGACAGGCTGGCGTTACTTCCGCCACCAGACCCCGGCGAGGAAGAAACCTTGCTCAATAGCTCGCCGACATTGGTGCGCCCATGCGCGTTGGTTTCCACCGCAATGTGCGGCTCCTCAATGCGGAACGACCGCACGTCGATGGCCTTGTGCATCAGCGCGCCCAGCGACACTTGCGCCGAAATCTTCTTCGCTTCGAAAAGATTCTTGGAGCGAAACCCGGGTGGGTTTCCGACGCTGACCTCTTGGAGCGACACGGCAGGCCGCAGACGGAACCATTGCGACAGGTCGAAGTCGACACCGGTGACGCCGATCGGCACCCCCATTTTCTCCGACAGCGAAGCAATCAGCTTATCTTTGGCCGAACCACTGACCAAAGATCGAAGCACCAGGCCCAACCCGGCCATCAGGCCGGCGGCCACCACCAACAGAATTAGCAGCCATTTGATCCAGCGCGCCATAGCGACGATCTTACCGCAATGGGGCCCCGCGGACTATCTACTCCGACCGAAGCGCCGTCAAAGGATCCACCGCGAGCGCCCTTCGCACAGGGACCAGACAGGCGAGCACGGTCATGAAGACAAGCAATCCCGCGACCGCCGCCAGCATCCACGGCGAGTCCTTCAACCCTGGCACTTGCGTGGCCAGCAATCGGCCGGCGGCCACCGACAGCACGCTCCCCACCGTGATGCCGATCCCTGTCACGCGCAATCCGCGGCCGAGAACGCCGATGGCAATCCTCGATCCCGTCGCGCCCAATGCCATACGCACGCCGATTTCGCGCGTCTGTCTGGCGACCGCGTAGGAGACCACCGCGTACAGTCCGCCCGATGCAATCAGCGCCGCCAGAATAGCAAAGAATCCAACGAGAAGCGCAGCAAATCTCTGCCGCCATAGAGAATCGCCGAGCACGCCAGTCATAGTCGCCATCTCCGTGATCGCCACGTCGGGATCGACCTTCTGCATCGCACTTCGGATCGCTGCAAGAACCGGCTCAGCTCCGTCCTTTGAACGAACCACAATCCATCCGCTAGCGCTGGGAATGTACGCCATCGGCCAAAACACCTGCGGTACGATTTCCCGATCCATCCCATTCATGCGGCTGTCGCCGACGATTCCCACAATGGTCATCTTCGGAAAATAACTGGTCATGTCGACGGTGATGCGCTTTCCGATGGGGTCCTCGTTGGGGAAGAATTTGCGGGCGGCCGTTTCGTTGATTACAGCGGCCATCGGCGCCTCCGGGCGATCGCGGTCATCGAACAGGCGGCCGCGGCGAAGCGGAATTCCGAGCGCGGCGAAATAACCCGGCGTCACCTGTTGCATGGCCGTGGAACCGTGCTTGGGCAGCCCCGATCCAAAGGTCGCGCTGCCGCCGTTCAATCGGCCGGGCGGGAGTGCGGGTCGGTCCTCGACGCTGAACGCCCCTGGATTCCACAAATGGCGCAACGGCAACCTGGCGGTAATGCCAACAGCTTCGATGCCGGGGGAATCTTCAAGAGCCCGCTCCAATCGATCGTAGAGTTGCTGCCTTGCCGGATTTCCCCCGCCGACTTCATGGGTCCCGTATCGATTCGTCGGAACAAAGAACTGGGCCGCCACCGCCTGAGCTGGCCGAAAGCCTGGATCGGCATACAAAAGATTCAGGAACGCTCGCGCCAATAATCCCGCGCCAACCAGCAGCACCACGGACAGCGCTACTTCCGACAGAACCAGCGCATCGGTGAGGTGCCGCTCCCGGCGGCCGAGCGAACTTCCGCGACCGCCGTCTTTCATCGCGGTCGAAAGTTCGGTCTGAGCAGCGCGGAGGCCCGGTACGATCCCAAAAAGCAGTCCCGAGATCACCGAAATCAAGAGCGTGAACACCAGGACCATGCCGTCGATGTGTACCTGATCCAGCCGCGGAACCCGGCTGGCCGCGGGCAGAAGCACCAGGGTTGGGCGCGTCAAAATCGGACCAAGAATCGCTCCCAGCAAGCCGCCGGCGCAGGACAGAATGAGGCTCTCCGAAAACACGTGCTTCAGGATCGCGCCACGCGAAGCCCCCAGCGCCGCCCGCACCGCGAACTCGCGCTCCCGCTCCAACGATCGCGCCAACATCAGGTTAGCGATATTGGCGCAGGCAATCAGCAGAACTAACCCCACCGCTCCCAACAGCAGCCAGAACAGCCGTTCATGCTGGCCGAACGTGTATCCGGCCACTGGGACCACTACGCCCTTGCCGTGATACTGCGGGTACAAATTGTGAGTGTGCGCGGCCACAAGATCCAGTTCCACCTGTGCCTGCTCCAGCGTCACGCCTTTCTTCAGCCGCGCATACGTGGTGTGCCCCCACAGAGTCGGGCTGTATTTGGTGGCCGCGTCCCAACGAAGCGGCAACCAAAGCTGCGGTTCCGTCGACGAGCGCGTCGGGTAAAATCCGCTCGGCATGACGCCAACCACCGTGGTCGCTGCGCCGTCAATCAGGATGTCGCGGCCGACAATCGAGCGATCGGAGCTGAAGCGGTCATTCCACAATTGATAACTCAATACGGCCACGCGAGCGCCGCCGGTGGCGTAATCCTCAGCGTTGAAGTAACGGCCGATTTGCGCCGCAACGCCAAGCGTCTCGAACAGCCCGTCGCCCGACTGAACGGACTCCGCCACAACCGGTCGATCCCCTCCAGGTGTCGATTGAACCAGCGATTGGCCGGTGCGCACCGCAGCGATATTCTCAAAGGATCGGCACTGCTCCCGCCAGTCCTGAAACATAGCGGCGCGAACGCTGCTGAAGTAGTTCTCGCCGCCCGGCTGATAGCGATCGCGCTCGTTGCCTTCAAAAATATGAACCACGCGGTCCGGGTCGCGGAACGGGAGCGGTGTCAGGACCACGGCCTTCGCAACACTGAAGATGGCGGTATTGGCGCCGATAGCCAGCGCCAGCATCGTAACGATCATCAGCGCAAGGCCAGGTTGGCGGATGAGGGAACGGATCAGATAGGTAGGCATCATGCTCAGTTAATGGCCTCCACTATTTTCAGTGAATCAGAATAGCCGCCGTTTTGCTAGAGTCCGTAGAGCTTTTTTTGTGAGAGAATCACCCGCAGCGCAGAGCTTCCGAGGGATCGATTCGCGACGCCCGCTGCGCCGGAGCCCAGGCCGCCAGCACCGCTACGGCGAAGATCACTGCCGCCACCGCGCCCAGCAGCGCCGGGTCCGTCGCGCTGGCACCGACCAACTGCGTGGCCATCGCCTTGCGCAAGGCAACCGCTCCGGCCAAGCCGCCCGCGACTCCGGCCGCGCGGCGATGGTTGCCCGTCCCAGCACAAGTCGGAGTACGTCCGGCCGCTGCGCTCCTAGCGCCACGCGAATCCCGATCTCCCCAGTGCGCGAAGATACCCAATAGCCGGTCACTCCGTAGCCTCCGAACGCCGCAAGCGCCAGTCCGATGCCGGCAAAAATTGCCATCAAAGTAGTGGTGAATCGTTCCGTAGTGCGGATCGCAAACTCACGCCGCCGCGCCAGCCCCCGCACCAATTGCAGATTCGCCAGATTCGCGCAGGTGATCAGCAGCACGAAGCCCGCGGTTCCAGCAGAAGCACCAGCGGACGGAAATCGTTGCTATGGAAAGCGCTGGCCAGCGGCGTAATCTGGTCGTGTCCACCAGGGATGAGCGAGGAGATCTCGGCCTGCGCCTGAAGCGGAGTAATGCCGGGGTGCAGGCGCGCGATGGTGCGCCCACCGCTAGGGCGCAAATTCGAAGTGATCAGCTTGGCGTCGAGCACTTCCAGAAAAAAGTCGGGTGGCAGCACGCCGCATATGGAGTAGGGCTAGCCTGCGCTCCAAAGGCTCCGCCAGTAATCATAGCCGAGCACCACCGTGTGGGTATCAAAATCGGCGCGAGTCCGCGTGCGGCCCACCGCCGGACGAATCTGCAACAGCGGGATGAGATCCGGCGTGGCGCAGATAGTATACACCATGCGCACGCCGTCCGAACCTGTGACGGCGTAATTCCACGGCAGTATTGCGCCCGCGAATTCGATCGACCGTGCAGCCTCCAAATCCTGAAACTGCACGCGCCGCTCAGGTTTGCTCGCTATGCGGAAACGACAGCCGCCGCAACAGCAGCGCGTTGAGCACGGTGAAGAACGCACTATTCGCGCTGGTGCATAGCGCCAAAACAAAAACTACAGCGGCGCAAAAGCCGGGCTGCATCCGGAAAATTCGCTTCCTCCTATTTCACCGCTTTGCCTTCTGTGTCGACAATCACCACCTCCCCGATCTTCAGCTCGCGAATTCCAGCCTCGATCTTGGCAAGGTCGCCGACCAACAGCAGTGTCGACCGGCTCGGCGTGGCATACTTCTCAGCGGCTGCATTCACCGCCTCGCGCGTGACCTTCTGCAGTTCATCCGTTTCGCGTTGCAGCTCGGTCATGGGCAGGCTGTTCACCCAAAGTTCTTCCACCTGTCCGCCGACCCGGTCCAAGGATTCGAACTGCTGCGCATATCCCCGGACGCGTATGCTGCGGGCGTCCCTGAATTCCTTTTCCGAAACAGGTTTCTCGCCGGCGATGAATTTCAACTCCTTCTGAAATTCCACCACCGACTCCTTGGTCTTGTTGGTCTGCACGCCGCCACTCGCCACCCAGGTCCCGTACTTGGAATCGGCGTTGGTAGACGAGAAGACTCCGTACGAATACCCCTTGTCCTCCCGTAGATTGGTGCCCAGCCTCGCTCCGGCCGTTCCGCCCCACACCGTGTCGGCCAGACTCAGCGCGTAGTAGTCGGATGTGGTCCGCGTTGGTCCGGGCAGGATTTCAGCCACTACCGTTTGCGCGGCCTCCGCCCGGTTCACCAGAAAAACCTTACCCGGGCCCATCGGCTGCGGAGCGGGTACGGAAAGCGCCGGAGCGGCCCCGCCGGACCAGGAGCCAAAGCTCTGCCTGGCCAGTTCCGTCGCATCCGGTAGCGTGATGTCGCCGCAGAAAATAATCGCTGAGCTGCCGGGCTTCCAATAGGTGGAATGGAAACGCGCGAAATCCTCCGGCGCGATGGTCGCCACCGTCGCTGGAAATCCTTGCGACGGATGACCGTAAGGATGGTTTGCGCCGTAGGCAAGCCTCGGCATCACCCGCTGCGCGATGCCGTTGGGATCGTTGTTGGCCTGGGCCAGCGCGTCAAGCCGCCTCTTCTTTTCGCGGTCCACCTCGTCGCCAGGGAAGCTCGGGCTGCGCACAATATCGGCCAGGATTCCGAGCGCGGCAGGAAGGTTCCTGCGCAACACTTCCATCCCTTGTGAGGCGGTTTCCGGTGTAGCTCCGCCGGTCAATTCCGTTCCGAGATCGCCCAGTGTCGAATCGATGTCGATCGCTTTCCGGGTCCTGGTCCCGCGCCGCATCACTTGCACCGCCAGGCTGGCCAACCCTTCTTTTCCTTGGGGATCGCTGCCGCTTCCCGCACGGGTCGCCAGCATCACGTTGACCTTCGGAAGATCCTTCCGCTCTACAACGAATATCTGCAGGCCGTTGTCCAGGCGCGCGCTCTTCACCTCCGGCGCACGGAACGGACGGTCCGCGCCCAGGGCCGGTTGCTTGGAGCGATCCAGTGTGGCCGCCGCCGGCCGCCGCGAAACTTCCGGATGGAAACGTACGGCCACCCGATTCGGTGTATCCAGCCAGCGCGAAACCGCATGTTGAACGTCTGCGGCGCTCACCTTCCGATGCCGGTCGAGATCGGCTGCAAACTTGTTGGGATCGCCGAAAAACGTGTTGTACTGATTCAGCAAATCGGCTTGCCCGCCGAATCCACCAATGCGCTCCAACCCGGAGATGAATCCAAACTCCCACTTCGTCTTGGCGCGAGCCAGTTCTTCCGCCGACGGCCCGTCCTTGGCCAGACGCGAAATCTCGCTTCCTACGATCTGCTCTATCTGCGCCAGCGAAGCTCCCGGACGCGCCGTCGCGATGATGCCAAAGAACCCGGCGATCTCCTCCGAATTCTGAAAGCTGTTCACGTTGGTGCAGAGCTGCCGGTCGTATACCAGAGAACGAGTCAGGCGGCTTGACAGCCCATCGGTTAGTATTAACTGCACCAAGTCCAGCACCCCATCGTCGGGATCGAACAAAGCGGGGCTCGGCCATGCCAAATAGCTGCGCTCCTGTGGTACGCGGTCGTTCACTTCCACCACCTTCGGAGCGTCCAGCTTCGGAATCCACTGCTTGGGACGGTCCAGTGCCGGGCCGGGAGGAATAGGGCCGTAATATTTCTCGATCAGCCGCTTCGCCTCCCCGATGTCGAAATCGCCGGTGATGGCCAACGACAGATTATTCGGCGTGTAGTAGGTCTTGAAAAACTCGTTGACGTCATCGACACTGGCCGCGGTGAGATCTTCGTGGCTGCCGATGACATCGTGGCTGTACGGGTGTCCAGCCGGATACACGTTTTGCTGGATCAACATGAAGGCGCGGCCGTAGGGCCGGTTCTCCAGCCCCTGGCGGCGCTCGTTCTTCACGATGTCTCGCTCGTTGTCGAGTTTCGCCTTGGTGAGAACGTCGGTGAGCGTCGCCAGGCGATCGGATTCAATCCACAGAACATATTCGAGATTCGCCGAAGGCACCGTTTCAAAATAGTTGGTCCGGTCCTCGTTGGTTGTTCCGTTCACGCCACCTTCGAAGAGATTGGCGCCGGCCTGTTCGATAAATGTGAAGTACTTGCCGTTGGCATCCTTCGATCCCTCGAACATCATGTGCTCGAACAGGCGCGCGAACCCGGTGCGGCCCATGCGCTCGTTCTTAGAGCCCACGTGGTACCAGCTATTCACGTGCACCATGGGCAACTTCCGATCCACGTGCAGGATGACCTGCAGTCCGTTCGGCAGGGTGTATTTCTCAAATTCGATTTTGGGGGCATCCTGCGAAAAGGCGGTTGGCGCAGCTAGAATCACCACGGCCGCTAGCAAGAAAATTCGAAGTCGCATGGCATCTCCTTCAACTCAGACTCGCAGTTCTTCAAGCTGTATCAAAGCTGTATTTTGGCTGCGAGAACAGATCCGGATCACCGGCTCCTGCGTCGGTAACAGCGCAGTCAGTGCGCTTACTACAAGCCACCGCATAGTCACGGTTAGACACCATGATGACAGAACCGCTTTCCACCCGCTCAGTGATACCCTTGAATTAGCGCGTCCAACTTCAGGAGTAGGTAACGGTTTGAATCCCACGAAAGTTGCATCCATGCGCAAATCTCTTCGACTCACGATTGCTCTAGCTCTCTGCGCCCCCGCTTTCGCCGCCGACACTCCACTCCAACCCGTGTTGCAGTGGTACCGCGTGATCGGTGGTTCCGGCGCTAATCAGGTCGCCGCCGCCGTGGCCGACGCGAAAGGGAATTTCTACATCGCCGGAAGCACCTCGTCCATAGACTTCCCGATAACCTCCGCCGCCCAGCCCACTCCCGGCGGTTCCGCGCTGGTCCGCATCACCACGGCCACTAGCGCCGCGCAGAAGCTCTTCCCTCCCGGACTCTCCGCTCCGACCAGCATCACCGCCGATCCTCAGAACGCCCAAATTGTTTATGCCACCCAAGCCAACGCGGTCTGGCGTAGCGCCGACGGCGGCAATACCTGGTCCAGCCTGCCGGCCGTTTCGCCCAATGTCTCGGTTCATTCGGTCGCTGTCGACCCGATGGACCCCAACACGCTGTATGCCGCAACATTCTCGCAGGGCGTCTTCAAGAGCGCCGACGGCGGGCAAACTTGGACCTCCGCCAATAACGGAATCCAGCCAAACAGTGCGGGCGCAACGAACGTGTCCCGCGTGCTGACGGACCCGAAATTTCCGCAGGTGGTTTTCGCCGCCGCCGAAACCGGCCTGGTCCGCAGCGCCGATGCCGGCGCGAGTTGGACCGTGGTCAGCGCCTTCTACAACGGCTCCAGCCTGACTTTCGATCCGCTCTCCCCCGGGACACTCTACCTAACCACCTATCCACCCAACTACCAACCCGCGGGAATCGCGGTGAGCAAGAGCACGGATGATGGAATAACCTTCACGCCGCTCTCCGGTTTGCCCGATCAGTCCGCGCCTTTTGCCCTGGTAGCCGATCCGTTTCATGCCGGCGTGCTCTATGCCGGTTCAGGCAGCGGAATTTATCAAAGCACCGACGCGGGCCTCACCTGGACCCTGAAGGCCGCCGGTTATACGGGACTCCTTGCGGCCGACCCGAACAGTCCCGTCATCTACGCCAACGTCTCGTCCAATACAATCGTCCGCAGCTCCGATGGTTTCAATACGTTCCAGCCCGTTGGACCACCAGCGACATCGCTGCAGCAAATCGCGGTAATAGGTTCCTCGCTGTTCATCGTCGCATCGCCCAGCACCGACGTATTCGTGGTGAAATTGGATCCCAACGGCGCCGTGGTTTATTCCACATACTTCGGCGGCAGCGCGGGAGAATCAGCGGCCGCTATGGCGTTAGGCGCCGACGGAAGCGTCTACCTCACCGGATCGACTAGCTCCAGAGATTTCCCGGTCACACCCGGCGCCTACGCCAGCACATCGCCCTCCTCCGCCTCGAACTTCGTGTTCAAGCTGAACCCCGACGGTTCGCTCGGATGGTCCACTGTTTTCGCCGATCCCAGGAGTACTGTCGCAGCCATCGCCGTGGACGCAGATGGCAACCCCTATGTCGCGGGAAGAACCGGCGGAGATCTCCCCACCACCCCGGGCGCTTACCAGACTCAGTTTCAATTGCAATTCTTCTGCGGCGGTATCGGACCTTGCATCCCGGGCCCGAGTTCCGCATTCGTGACGAAATTCAAAGCCGATGGCTCCAATCTTATTTACTCCACCTACGTTCCCACCGACAACCATAAGGCCACGGTGCAGAACGCCCAGTCGCTGCTGGTGGATTCCAGTGGCAACGTCTACTTCGGAGGCAGCGGCAACGTGGTCCAATTGAACGCCGACGGGTCGGCGGTTCTCGCCTCCGCTCCACCGCAAAACGTGACCATCAATGCGCTCGCGCGCGACCGCGACGGGAACGTCTACGCCACTGGTTTCGCCACCTACAGCGGATTCCCGGCAACACCCGGGGCCTTTCAGCCCACGCCCCAGCCGTTGATCCCCAATTTGCCATCACAGCCAGGCGCGGGCGGAGGCTCGGATGCCTTCGTTATGAAGTGGGATTCCGGTCTCTCGCATCTTCTGGCCGCAACCCTGCTGGGTGGCGAGATGGTGGATATGGGATCGAGCATCGCTGTGGATTCGTCCGGCAATGTCATAGTGAGTGGCGTCAGCGATTCGAAGGCCTTTCCCACTCGCGCGCCGTTCCAGACCACCTTCTCGCCCCGCTCCGGATTCGTTGCCGGACTGGACTCCAGCCTGTCGCACCTTCTCTTCTCTACGTACCTCGGCGATGGACGTCCATTTGAAGCGCAGGCGGCGATCCCCGATGGGAGCGGCAACATTCTCTTAGCTGGTTCCACTCTAACCAACGGCGGTGCGTTTTTCGGTGGCGAGCCGGGCCTTACCTTCACGCAGGCGAGTCTCGCGGTGGTCAACAAGATCGCCCTGCCTTCCGCACCCCAGGTGAAGCTCGATTCAGTGGTCAACTTCGCCAGCCGCCTGGCAGGCGCGCTCGCCCCGGGCGAGACCATCGCCGCAATCGGTTCGGGATTCGGCGCCGACGCACAGTTGCTGATCGATGGCGTGCCCTTGCCCACGATCTCCGCAACGGCAACCAGCGTCGTCGCGGTGATGCCGGATAACGCCAAAACATCCGGCGCGTTCCAAATCCAGGTTTCCGCCGGTGGAACAATTTCGAACACAGTGCTCGTCCCCGCCGCTCCCGCCGCCCCCGGCCTCTACTCGCTGGATGGCAGCGGATTCGGCCAGGGCTACATCTTGAACAGCGACGGAACTCAGAACTCCCCGGCAAATCCCGCCGCCACAGGTTCCGCGATAACAATTTTCGCCACCGGCGTAGGACCGCTCACCTTCGTCGGACCATACGCGGTAACAGCACACCCCCCCAACGTGTTCATCGATGGCTTCTACTCAGATGGCATCGCCGCCACATTCGGTCCAGCCCCCGGACTGCCAGGCAACGTCTACCAACTCAGCATCTACGTCCCCGACCCCGCATCGCGCGCCAACAACAACCCCAACCTGAAAGATTTCAAAATGCCACCACAAGTGGCGGTGCAACTGATCTTCAGCCCGCTGAACCAGTTCAACCCGTTTAATTCCAATTTCATCAGCCAGGGCGGCGTGGTGCTGAACGTGAAGCAGTAGCCTCTACGTCAAGCGCCCGCGCGCTGCCGCGTCCGCCAGCAGCTCGGCAGGTTCTGCTAGATTGAATGTGTGACGAATACCATCGCGTTTCAGCCGGACATCCTCATCAACACTCCTGATGGCCGCGTCATGGTAATTGAAGCCAAAGTCACAATGAATGACCTTCCGCGCACGGAGGAAGCCCTCAAGCGGTATATGGTAGGCATGCAGTACCCCTTTGGCCTGTTGATTACGCCAGAGAAGGGATGGGTTTATCGAGATTCGTATACCTGCTTTTCACCGGCGTCCGTAAGGCAAGTTGAGGAGTTCGATAGCACTCGAGTATGGCGTCAGAAGCCGCCTCGCCAGGGACTGGAGTTTGAAGCTTTCGTGCAGCAATGGATTGAGGATCTGGCTGATTTTCCTGCCGAATCGTTGCCGCCGCAACTCAAAGACATCGTGCAAGGTTATGTGTTGCCAGCAATCGCTGCTGGTGAAGTAAGGGCGGCGCACCCTCGTTAACGTCCGGTACAGAAGATGCATCACGTGTTCGTTGAAACGAACTGGCTGCACGACTATGCGGCCCCTGCGCATCACAAAGGGCCTGATGCCGTCACCTTGCTTGAACGGGCACAGCGAGGCGAATTCATATTGCACATTCCCAATGTTTCGTTTGCGGAGGCGCGCCAGTCGATCCAGACAAAGTGCCAGGCGGTCGACGGTCCTGGAATTCATCGGTACATTCGGTGGGCGCAAAAGAATGGCGAATTGAATGATGAACAGGCCGGAGAGGCGCATCGACTTGCCGAAAGATACGTACAAAGCATTAACAAGGAATTGAGCGCCGTTCCCTCAATACTCACGAACCTCACCGGCCTGTCCTGCGTCAAGATGTTTGCTTTGGACGACGATATGCTTGATTTGGCCAATCAGCTAGCTCTAACAAAGGTCGCCCAGAAGCCGTTCGACCATGCCATTCTGGCCGGCATATTGGTCTATTGTTCCAGACTATGGAACCAGGGTGAACGCGGGATTTCGTTTGCTGAGATCGACAACGACTTACAGCCGTGGGGTTCGAAGGGAGCGCCTAAGGGCGATCTTCGCAAGTTATACGACAACGCTCACGTTTGGGTTTATGGCGACTTCACTTTGCAGTTTCCCCCACGCGCCGCTGACTTTGATGCCGGATGACGCCAAGACGTCCGGTGCATTTCACGTTTCCACCGGCTGAGCAAGTTCGAACCCGGTGCTGGCGCCAGCCTCGCCCGCTGCCCCGAGCTTCCGAAACCACCACGTTGCTACCATCGAAGAACCCAAAATGATCACCGAGGACCAACTTCGCGACCGCCTTCGCAAAATCTCCGCCTTGTTCGAAGGCGCCACCACCCCCGCCGAGCGCGATGCCGCCGAGTGACGCCGTGACCGCCGTATCACGGCAGGGATGTTCATCTTCCCTTTAGGGTCAGGCAAGCTGGACATGCGGATATGCCGCAATTTTGCTGTCCTCAGTCATGATGGGACACCGAAATATGCGTGCCGTCGCAACCAACAACTGATCGGCTGGATCGCGATGGAAAGGTTGCGGCAGTTGGGTGGACTCCACCACGATCCGCGGATGGAGATGCAGCAGCGATATGCCCGGTTCCGCGAGAGCGCCTTCTATCCAAAGCCCGACAGCTCGGTCGAGCTTCAGCCTTCCGTACTCCACCAGTTTGGCGACTTCCCAACACGAAATAACGCTGATCCCGAAGACGCGGTCCGCGCCACGGTCGAGAATGTCACGGTGCCTCGATTCCAGCCGATCCGGCCTGGAAACCCACCACACCCAAATGTGGGTGTCCAGCAGAATCACTGCAAGGCGTCCCAGTCCTGGCTGGCGACAGGCTCGGACGGCTCATGGTACTCGAGAACCGAATCTCGAAGGCTTCGGCTCCCCGGAGTCGTCGATCCCGCGATCTTCGAGACCACCAACACCTCAACCGGTTGGCCGGGCTCGAAAGGAAGGCCCTCCAAAACGAGTTCGCCATGCTCACCGACTGTAGTCTCTCCCCAGTGTGCCTGCACGCCCTCAGTATAGAGAATTTCGCCGCGCGATGCGCGCCCGGTATCCGCGATCGCGGCTTCAGGCCGGCTCGTTGGGACACTCGCATTCGGACAGGCACGTCTAAGGTGAACTTACACAGGCCTACGGTCCTGCGAACCAGCACATTGCTACCATCGAAGAACCCAAAATGATCACCGAGGACCAACTTCGCGACCGCCTTCGCAAAATCTCCGCCTTGTTCGAAGGCGCCACCACCCCCGGCGAGCGCGATGCCGCCGCTGCCGCCATCGAGAGAGTCAAGAAATCCCTCGGCACTGCGCTGAAAGCCGAACAGCCCACCGAATACCAGTTCTCTTTACCGGATCGCTGGCAGCGGCGTCTGTTCTCGGCCTTGTGCCGCCGCTACGGTCTGGTGCCTTATCGCTACAAACGGCAGCGCCATACCACGGTGATGGTGCGCGTTCCCAGTTCTTTTGTGAACCAGACCCTCTGGCCCGAGTACCAGCAGCTCAAAACCGCGCTCAATGAATACCTGAACGATGCCACCGAGCGGATTATCCGCGAGGAAGTCTATCGCGATGCCGGCGAAGCCTCTGAACGTGTGTAATCGTCCCCGATTCGCTCCCCGCGTCCCACAATCGGACAGCCACCGACGATTCGCCCAAACGCACACCCGCTAAGTGGTGCACCTATAGCGCGCGTTGAATGGGCGTAGACATGCACTGAATCCTCCGAACATCCCTCGGAGGTATGCGGAATGACCTCACTCGGTCAAGACCTGCGATACAGCCTGCGCGCGATCAAGAAAACACCCGGCTTCGCCGCGATTGCTATCCTAACCCGGCACAGCCGGAACCAAACAGGGAGATGAACGGAGTACGATGCTATCCGAGGTGGAAGGATGGGATTCGTACTGTTGACGGAACGTCATGGCCAGCAGATCGCTGGGGTGTTGTCCTGCTATGACCGGATG
>DASQGY010000328.1:0-19474 GCA_035632375.1 Bryobacteraceae bacterium
ATCTACACTCGTTGGGCGCGCCGCTCCCTGGAGTTGTGGACGGAGCTCTTCGAGCGCATTGGACAGCCGCAGCTTTTCCAGAATACGGGCGTATTGTGGACGGCGCCAGCGGACGATCCAAGGAGCGCTCAGACGGCGGCTACGCTGGAAAAATGCGGGGTCGCGTTTGAGCGATACCCCCCGGCGGAATTGGCCGTCCATTACCCACAGTTCCGGTTCTCGGAGGAACGAATCGGGATCTTCGAGCCCGGCAGCGGCGTGTTGCTGGCGCGACGGGCGGTGCAAGCTGTGGTGGAAGAGGCGGTGCGGAACGGCGTGGATTATTTTCGCGAGGCGGCGCTTGCTCCCGTGAACGGGACGGTCCACACAACCTCGGGCCACTCGCTTCTCGCCGGCGCTTTCGTCTACGCCTGCGGGCCCTGGCTGCCCAAGATCTTCCCTGCTCTGCTGGCAGGCCGAATCCGCCCGACACGCCAAGAGGTTTTTTACTTCGGAGCTCCTGCCGGCGATCGCCGATTCACCGCACCGGCCATGCCGGCCTGGATCGACTTCAGCGATGCGCGCGGACCGTATACGCTACCCGATGTCGAGAGCCGTGGCTTGAAGCTCGGCTTCGATCGGCACGGCCCCGCCTTTGATCCGGATTCGGGCGACCGCGTGGCCACCGGTATCGAGGAAGCGCGCGCGTTTCTCGCCGAGCGATTTCCCGCGCTCTCCGGCGCGCCGCTTGTGGAATCGCGCGTGTGCCAGTACGAGAATACGTCGACCGGCGATTTCCTGATTGATCAGCATCCGGATTTCCCAAATGTCTGGCTGGTAGGCGGCGGCTCCGGCCACGGCTTCAAACACGGCCCCATGGTGGGAGAATACGTGACTGGCCGCATGGACGGAAGGATCGCGGCGGAATCGCGCTTTTCCCTGGCCACTAAGTCCAGTGAGGAAGAGCGAGCCGTTTACTAGCGGACTCGAAAGACGATTCCGCTGGTCACTTAGACTTGTCCAATCTTCGCAATACGGAGATGCTCGTGAACGTTCGAGGCGGCCTGTCGGCGGCAGGGCCCCAAGTGTAGTCCCTTTGGTCTGGGGAGACGAATTCCACCAGGCCGACGGGAGTGTAGTGAATGGGCCCGTAGTTCTGCCACCACTTGAACACCAGTTTCTCTGAAAACGGTGAGGCTAACCAGGAACTGATGTGATTTACCATCACAACGTATTCCGGGCGCGCGGCTTCGATTTCCTCGGTAAACTCATGCTGCATGGTCAACGCGTATGGTTGAAACTCCATCAGGCTGTACATGTAGATGTATCCCGATGCCGAATGGCGGTGTGCGTAAAAGAAGATCTCCGGCTCGGAACCGAGAATGCCGACGCGGCTATCGTCGCTGGAGTTGTTCCGGATGTACCTTGCAACCTCCACCGTCTCCTGAAATGGATTGGCTCCGTAAATCATCCGGTAGGCCTCTGCCGGACTCATGCGGAACAAGAAGCGCCGCTGCGGCGCCACCGAAACGACAAAGAGGATTGCGAACAGCGCCGCCGGCCAAACATGCCCGAACCGGCCTTCGAGTGAGCCGATGGCTGCCCCAGCCAACAATGCCACGGCCGGAAGCAAAAGGATGAAGTAGTGCTCCCGGAAATACCACCCGACAGACAGTGCCGCGAATGAGAACACGAGAAACGCCGTGGCGAACTTCGCGCGGCGGCGAGTGGCGCTAGCTACAAATGCCAGTATGATTCCGGTGCTGGCCAAGATCCAGATGGGAAGGTTGACGCCCACCGCCCCGCGAAGTTTCAGTGCGAGACGCCCCGGCGCAAGATTCAAAGGTACCTGGGAGACATAATCTTGCGCGTAGGTGACGGTCCAAAACCAGAATCTGTCGAAGACGCCGGCGCGCCAAAGGATTAGGCAGGTCAATCCATACGGGAGAGCCAACGCCGCGGCGTAGACAATCAGCTTCCGCCACGACCTTGCGCGCCACGCGAGATAGACCACTGCGAAGGCGAGAAAGAAGATGGCCTGCTGTTTCATGACAAACGCCAGGCCCAACAGAATGCCGCTCCACAGCAGCGTGCTCCATCTCGCCGTTTCTTCGGCCTTCAGCAAAAGCAAGATGCCCGCCAAAGCCGGTAACACTACGAAATGGGTGGCATGCGCCTGCGTTCCAAGGACCCCCGGCGCCAGGGAGATCAGGGCGTAGCTGGCGCAAGCGACCAGGCCGGCCGTTGTTCCGAAAAGCTGTTTCCCTAACAGGTACAAAAGCACAATCGTTGCGGCGTTCACCAACATCAATCCCAGGTGGATTCCGGCGATGGTTTGGCCGAAGACGGCCATGATGGTGGCATACGCGGCGTAGGTCCCCGGCAACTTCATGTTCCAGGCGATCTTGTACGGCGGAATGCGTTCGAGAATCAGTTGCCCGGCATAGGCGTACTCGCCTTCATCCCGTTCCAAGGGAATGTCCAGCAACCGGATGCGGACCGCCGCGGCGAAGAGCACTACCAGCAGGACCACCATCCAGGGGAGCGCGGCTTTGTAGTTGCGCATCGCTTAGGTGCCAGTTTAGAGCATTAGACGGCGAGGTGTGATAGTGTGATGTCGGGACGGAGGCTAACATGTCGTCACCAGGATCTGCCCAAGAACCCGCACCCGAGGATCTTCCGCTGGAAGAGCGTATCCGGCAGCGGGCTCATGAACTTTACATCGCGCGGGGAAGCGCGTCCGGCTCGGAACTCGACGATTGGCTGCAAGCCGAAGAAGAGATCCTGGAGGCGCAGGACCTTCATATCGAAGACGCGGAGTAGCGCGATAGGCGCGAGGAAGCGGTAACCGGATGTGCCGGACCGTGGTACGATACGCCCTAAATATGCGTTTGCTTCTCGTTCTCTCTTGCACGGCGTGTTTGCTGGCTCAGAGTTCTAAGACCAACGTGACCAGCGGCCATCGCTATCCTCGCCTGCTAGTCCGCAACGCCACCATCATCGAAGGCAACGGCACGCCGGCGTCCGGACCGAAGGACATCGTGATTGAGAACGGCCGCATCGCCGATATCGTGGCGCTCGATCCAGTGGCCATCGCGCGCGGTACCGGGCGCAGGCCGGTGGGCGATGTCGAGATCGACGCCACCGGCAAATACGTCATGCCCGGCCTGATCAACGCGCACGCGCACTTGCAGGATGAGCGTGGCGGCATTCCGCAGCCCTTCGAATACGAGCTGAAAATGTGGATGGCTTGCGGGATCACCACCATTCGCGACGTCGGAAGCGACACTCCGAAAGCGCTCCAGCTTCGCAAACAGAGCGCCGAGGGCGAGGTGGTTGCGCCGCGCATCTTCATTTACCCGATGTTCAATCGAAATTCGCCACCCACCAACACCGAGCAGGCCCGGGCGCGCATTCGCGAGTTCAAGGCGCAGGGCGCTGACGGCGTCAAACTGCTGGGCGTCTATCGCGACATCATGGAAGCCATGGCGGACGAAGCGCACAAGCAAGGGCTGCGCATCGCGCATCACGCCGGCGTCGAGGAAACCAACGCCTGGGACGACATCAAGTTCGGCACCACCAGCATCGAGCATTGGTACGGCATTCCGGATGCGGCCATCCCGGACGGCCGGCAACATTTCCCGTCCAGCTATAACTACAACAACGAGACCGACCGGTTCCGCTACGGCGGACACCTCTGGCGCGAGGCGAATCACGAGCTGCTGATGAAGGTGTTCGACGGCATGGTGCAGGCGCACGTCGCCTGGGACCCGACGCTCGATATCTACGAAGCCAGCCGCGACCTGCAGCGCGCGCAGACGCAGCCCTGGTTCCGCGATTATCTGCATCCCACGCTCGCCAAATATTTCGAGCCGAACCCGGCGAACCATGGATCGTACTTCATCGGCTGGACATCCACCGACGAAGCCTTCTGGAAGGAAAACTACCGCATCGAGATGGCGGCTCTGCGCGAGTTCGAGCGGCGCGGCGGCCTGATCGGCGCGGGCGACGACGCCGGATTCATCTATCAGATGTACGGCTTCGGCTTGATTCGCGAACTGGAACTGCACCAGGAAGCGGGCTTCCAGCCGCTGATCGTGCTGCAGCACGCCACCGCCAACAATGCGCGAATCCTGGGCCAGGAGGGACGCATGGGCCGCGTGCGCACCGGCTATCTGGCCGACTTGCTGGTGGTGAACGGGAATCCGCTGGAGAATCTCAAGGTGCTGTATCCCACCGGCGTCGACGAGATTCGCGACGGCAAGACGGTACACAGCGGCGGCGTGGAGTGGACCATCAAGGACGGCATCCCCTATCACGCGCCCACGCTGCTGGCCGAGGTGAAGGACATCGTCGCCAAGGCCCGCAGCGCGACCAAATAGAGTGTCAATGGCGCCGCCGGCCGTGACCAAAGTGCCACCCAGGTGATAGCCTGTGTGCTTTGGAAATATACATACTCCAGTCACAGGCTGAAGCCTGTGCTACCTTCAGAAGCCTGTCAGCAAGTGGTGGCACAGGCTTGAGCCTGTGCGGAAGCAGCCCCCGGTTGCAAAGATTTTCAAGTCTAGTAGCCCTTGCGCTATGATTGGACTGTGACCATCCGGCCCTGCCGGATCGGGGGGATTCCAATTCACGACGACGAGCCCAAACCCGGCCAAAGGACGCTTATGGAAAAGCTGGCGCAAAACATTCAGGAAGCTTTTCTGAACAATGCACGCAAGGACAAGACCTTCCTTACTATCTACTTAATGAGCGGCGTGAAACTTTCCGGCCGCATCAAAAGCTTCGACAAGTATTCGGTGGTGCTGGAGACCAACAATCAGGAACAGCTCATTTTCAAACACGCCATCTCCACGGTGGTGGTCTCGAAGCCATATCATTCCAGTGCGGGAGCCGGAGCGCATCCAGCGCCGCCTTCTGGAACCACTGCATCGCCCCCTGCCGCACCTTCCACGCCCGCGGAACATCACGAGGAATAGCTTTCCCATTTGACGGTTCCAGGGCAGGAACGCGCGATTCTGGTCGGACTCGACCTGAAATCCAGGACACGCCGCGGCGCGGATCGGATTCCGTATGGCGTGGAGGAATCGCTCGAAGAACTGCGGCAACTCGCAGCGACCGCCGGCGCCCGCGTCGAAGAAGTGGTCATTCAGTCCCGCCCGGCGCCGGATGTGGCAACCTTGATCGGCTCCGGCAAACTGGATGAGTTGCGCGCCCTGATACAGTCTTGCGAAGCCGACGTTGTTTTCTTCGATTCCGAATTGACACCCACGCAATTGCGCAACCTGGAGCGTGCGCTCGAATGCAAAATCCTGGACCGCACGCAATTGATCCTGGACATTTTCGCGCGGCGCGCCCGCACCCGGGAAGGGCAACTGCAAGTGGAACTGGCGCAGTTGAACTATCTGCTGCCACGCCTGACCGGACGCGGCGTGGAGATGTCGCGGTTGGGCGGCGGCATCGGAACCAGAGGTCCAGGTGAAACCCAGCTCGAAACCGATCGCCGCCGGATCTATGCGCGAATCAAGAAGCTTGGCGACCAGTTGGAACACGTGCGCAGCGGGCGAGGCACGCAGCGTCACCAGCGGCAATCGGTACCGCTCGAGACCATCGCCATGGTGGGTTACACCAACGCCGGAAAATCCACCTTATTCAACCGCCTGACCGGTGCGGAGGTCCCGGCCGACGCCCGGATGTTCGCCACGCTCGATCCGACGGTCCGCCACATCGTGCTGCCCTCACACCGCCAGGTTTTAGTCAGCGACACGGTCGGCTTCATCCGCAATCTCCCAACAACTTTGGTCAAAGCCTTTCGGGCCACGCTGGAGGAAGTGACCGAGGCTTCGTTGCTGCTGCACGTGGTGGATGCATCCTCGCCCTACGCTCCCCACCAGACCGCGCATGTTTTGAAGGTGGTCTCCGAAATCGGCGCCGAACAGACCCGGCAAATTCTGGTGCTCAATAAGATGGACCTGCTGCCCGATTCGGCCGAAGAATCCGACAGCCTGGCGCAGCGGATTCTGGGCGAGGTTCGCGGCCCGGTTGGGACTCAGGCGATTTGCGTTTCGGCCCGTACCGGGGCTGGCTTTGAGACACTTCTAACTACCATGGACGCCGCGTTGTCTCTCGATCCGGTTTCGCGCGCCAAATTCCGGATTCCTGCCGGCGAAGGCTCGTTGATTCACTTACTGCACGAGCGTGCCAAGGTCCTGGGTAGCCGATATGAAGACGATATCTGCGAGCTGGACGCCGAGGTTCCCGAGTCGGTAAAACGGCGGCTCGCCCACTTCGCCGTCGAGTGATATTCTTGTGGTCAGGATTCCCCGATCCGCTTATGCCTCGCGCGCGCATGAATTTGCCGAATACGCTCACTATTCTGCGCATCTTCTTCGTGCCCTTTCTAGTGGCCACCATGGTGCTGCAGGATCTGCGCATCGAGTGGCACGGTGTGGTCTGGGTCCCCAATGAATTCCTGGCTCTCTCGATTTTCCTGGTTGCCGCAGCCACCGATCTCCTCGACGGATTTCTAGCGCGGCGCTGGGGATTGATCACCACTGTCGGCACGCTGCTGGACCCTATCGCCGACAAATTGCTGATCTCGGCCGCCCTGGTCTCCTTGGTGGAGACGCATCGCGTTCCCGCCTGGATGGTGGTGCTGATCATCGGCCGCGAGTTCGCCGTATCGGGATTGCGCAGCATCGCCGCCGCGGAGGGCTACACCATTCAAGCCAGCGATCTGGGCAAGACCAAGATGATCACCCAGGTGATCGCCATCTCCATGGTGCTGCTCAGCATCCACTGGCAGTGGTTGCATGGATTCGCCATGGTGTGGATGTGGGGCGTGGTGATTTTCGGACTTGCCTCCGCCATCGGCTACTTCCGCAAGTTCTGGTGGAAGGTGGACGACAGGATCAAGCTCCGCAGGCGCAGGGAGATCCTAAAGATCGAGCGCCAGCAGAAGAAGTTGGCACGCGCTGAGGCTCGGAAGATGGAAGCTCAAAAACCAGAAGCACAAAAACCAGAAGCTCAAAAACCAGAAGCTCAAAAAATGGAGGCGCGATAGCGCGCCGATCCTAGAACTCGCCGCCCACTTCCCCGGCCTTGGGTTGCGGATCCGCTGGCTTGGGCGGCTGTTGGAAGATCTGGAATTTGTCCGGCGTGAAGAGAACGGTCAGCACTTGTCCACGATTTCCCAGCGGTTCCAGCACTCTGCCGTTCAAATGCACCTCCAGGCCGGCGGCGTTGCCCATCGTGACTTTGGCCGACTCCCTGCCTTCCACCGACTTGGTCTGATTGGGCGCGAGCGTACCCGAGAAAACCTTCTTGCCGTCTGAGTAAATCGAAAGCCAGGTTTCTTCTTTGGCAATCAAGTCGAGCAAAACCTTGTAGCCGGGAACGCTTTCCAATCCTTGTTGAGCAGACGAGGTGGACGGCTGCGGAGATGAGGTGGACGCCGTTCGGAATGCAGTAGCTTGCGGAGCCGGGGCCGCCAGGACAGGCCGTCCCTGTTCGGCGATATTGCCGGCTGTTTGGGATTTGTGCCACCAGGCGTAAACGCCTGAGCATGCAGCCATCACCAACGCCAATGCGGCAAACGAAGTAATCGCCCGAGAAGTCTGGAATCGCCGCACCACGGTAACGGGTGGCAAGCTCTTCGTGACCTCGTTGGCCTGCCCGGGCAACGGCAGCGGGGCGTCCGCACTCAACAGCCGTTCTACTTCCCCATCGATCTCGCGCGTATCCATGCCCAGCGTAGTTGCGTACTGGTGCACGAAACTGCGATAGAAGAAGCCGCTCGGCAAACTTTCACGGTCGTCCGCTTCGATCGCCTCCAGGTATTTCGAGTTGATCTTTGTGAGCGCGGCCACACTCGTCACGTCCAGCCCCTGATCCTGGCGCGCGCGCTTTATGACCTCACCAACGGATTTCATGCTAATTGGACGTTCTGGCTTACGGTTATAATACAACAGTCGGTGCGACAACACCCAGGTGTAACCGTTTCGGTAGTGGTGGTGAACTGGGACCGCCGTGACCTGTTGCGATCCTGCTTGCAATCACTTGCGGCGCAAAAGTTGGAGCAGCCGTTTGAGTTGGTGGTGGTAGACAATGGTTCTGAGGATGGTTCGGCGGAGATGGTGGTCCAGGAATTCTCCGCAAAACCGGCCTTCCGGCTGAAGCTGATTCGGAATTCAGAGAATCGAGGCTTCTGTGCGGCAAACAATCAGGGATTTGCGTCGTCCAACTCGGAGTTAATCGCTTTACTGAATAACGACGCCGAGGCGGAACCGGATTGGCTCCGGGCGTTGACAGTAGCGTTTGCAGGCCGCCCCGATGTAGGGATGGCAGCTTCGAAGGTCCTGGTTTTCGAGGATCCTCGACGGATTGACAAGGCCGGCCACCTGATCTACCCCGATGGGCAGAATCGGGGCAGAGGGACCGGTCAATTGGATGCGGGTCAATACGACCGCGTGGAAGAGGTTCTTTGGCCCGACGGATGCGCCGCCATGTACCGGCGTGCGATGCTAGACCAGATCGGAGGATTTGACGAGGACTTTTTTGCCTACGCAGATGACGCCGAGTTGGGATTGCGCGCCAGGATCGCGGGCTGGAGGTGCCTCTACATCCCCAGCGCCGTGGTTCGCCATCACCGCGGCGCGACTTTGGGCGTACGATCGGGCCGCCGGGTGGAGCTCATTGAGCGCAACCGCGTCCTGTTGGCTGCGAAGCTGTTTCCCTGGAGCCTGCTGTGGCTGAACGGCGCATACTACCTGGCGAGATTGGCGGCCGGCCTTTGGGCGGCGATCCGGGGCCGGGGCGAAGTGGGCCGTCATCCGGGAGCGGGGGGCAAGCTGCAGGCCGCGCTGGCGCTGCTGAAGGGCGACCTCGCGGCGCTGAAACTGCTGCCTCGAATGCTCAACAAGCGGCGCAGCGTAAACCGAATACGCAAGCTCTCGCCCCGCGAAGTAAGGAAACTGATCCTGCAGAACCGGATTTCTCTGAAGGAACTGACGGAACAGAGCAACTGAGGATGGAGTGCCCGGGGTGCGGTGAACCGGGCGTGCGCACGCTGTTCCACGCGAACGACCGTTTGTATGGGACCACCGACAAGAGTTTTCTGGTGGTGGAGTGCAAGAACTGCCGGCTGATTCGCCTGGAGCCGCGTCCTTCGACCCGGGAAATCGCACGATACTATCCGCGCGAGTATTGGTACGCGCCGGATGGCGACGCGGCGTCGCGGCTGGAAGAGGCGTATCGCCGCTTTGTCCTGCGCGATCACGTGAACTTCGTCATGCGTGCGATCGCGAATTCGGAAGAAAAGGGCCTGGTGGTGGACGTCGGCTGCGGCGGCGGCCTGTTCCTGAGGATGCTCCGCGAGCGTGGTCTCGCGGTGCTGGGACTGGAAACGTCGGAAGCGGCGGCGACTTCGGCCTGGAAGCGCAATGGCGTCGCCGTGGTCTGTGGCGATTTGTCGAAATCGCCCATCGAGCGGGGGACCTGCGCGGCGGTCACAATGTTTCACGTACTGGAACATTTGCACGATCCAGTGGGTTACCTGAGATCGGCGCGGGATCTGCTGCTTCCCGGCGGGCGGCTGATTGTTCAGGTACCCAATGCATCGTGCTGGCAATTCCTGATGTTCGGCGAGCGCTGGAACGGCGTGGACGTTCCGCGCCACTTGGTGAACTACCGGCAGCGCGATCTGGAGAATCTGCTGGAATACTGTGGCCTTGAGGTGGTGCGCCGGAAGCATTTCTCGTTGCGCGATAACCCGGCCGGGTTCGCATCCAGCATCGCGCCGGGCCTGGATCCGATGGCGCGCAAAGTCCGCAAGGTGCATGAATCCGCGCTGCTGAAACTCGCGAAGGATTTCGTGTATTTCGGCCTGGTGCTGGTGGCTCTGCCTTTCACCCTGTTTGAAGCCGCATGCGGAGCGGGCTCCACCATCATGGTGGAGGCGCGCAGGAAAGCTTGAGCTATCGGGCCATCGAGCGCCTTCTGCCGCGATTTCTGCGGCGCTACGTGCTGCACTTTGAATCCGCGATCGAGGATTCGCTCGAACGCTTTGCAGCTTCGTTGCGCGACGGCTCGCGAGTGCTGGATGCCGGAGCCGGTGAGCGCGTTCACGCGAAATACTTCGAACGAGGCCGATACGTGGCGGTGGATCTCGCGATCGGCGATTCGGATTGGGACTACGGGAAACTCGACGCCATCGCCGATCTGACCGCCCTGCCGTTCCGCGACGATTCTTTCGAAGCGGTCATCAACATTGTGACTCTGGAGCATGTTCGCGAGCCGGCCTGTGCGCTACGCGAGATACATCGGGCGATGATGCCGGGCGGGCGATTGTTGCTGATCGTGCCACATGCATGGGAAGTACACCAGGCGCCGCACGATTATTTTCGATACACGCGGCACGGCGTCTCCCATCTGTTGAGCAAGGCCGGTTTCGCGGAGTTCCATATTGAGCCGGTGGGCGGCTATTTTCGGTTGATGTCGCGGCGGCTGCTGAACGGGCTCCAGTTCTTCCCGGGACCGCTGATTTTCATCGCGGCGATTTTTCTTGCGCCGCCCGCGCTCATTTTTCCGTGGTTCGATTCCCTGGATCGAGCGCGTAACTTTACACTGGGATATATATGCACGGCTCGAAAGCGCTCCTGATCCTGTTCGCAGCCGTCGCTTGGGCGGGCGATTTCAGCGGGACGGCGGCGCTGGAGTACACGCGCAAGGCCGTAGCGCTCGGGCCGCGGCCGGCCGGTTCGGCGGCAAATCAGAAGCTCCAGGCATATATCGAATCGCAATTGAAGCTGTTGCATTGTCAGATTTCCTTCGATGCTTTCACTGCGCAGACTCCCATTGGACCAGTGGCAATGCGCAACATCATCGCCAAATTTCCCGGCCAATCGGGCCGCGCCGTGGTGGTCACCGGGCACTTCGATACCAAGCCAATCGCGGGAGCCGTCTTTGTCGGAGCCAACGACGGAGGATCCTCCACCGGCTTCCTGCTGGAACTGGCGCGCGTGGTGAATTCGATGGCCCATGCCGACGACATCCTGCTGGTCTGGTTCGACGGGGAGGAGGCCTTCGGTGAATGGTCGGACACCAACGGCATCTACGGCAGCAAGCATCTGGCGGAGAAGTGGCACAGCGCTGGAATGCTTTCGCGAGTGAAGGCGCTGATCAATGTCGACATGATCGGTGACCAGGACCTGGGGATCATCGAGGAGGGAAATTCCTCGCCATCGCTGCGGCGGCTGGTCTGGAGGACGGCCGAGGATCTGGGGTACGGCAAATACTTCCTCGGCTCCGGCTTCGCCACCGAAGACGATCACCTGCCGTTTCTGGACAAAGGAGTCACCGCCCTGGACCTGATCGATTTCGACTACGGCCCCGACAACGAATACTGGCACACCGGGAAAGACACTATGGACAAGCTCGGCGCGCATAGTCTCGAGGTGGTGGGCAACGTCGTCGTAGCGGTCCTGCGAAAGTTGTAAATCGGCATGCAACGAATCCACGTAATCACCACCGGCGGCACCATCGAGAAGGTTTATCTGGAGCAGACTGGCAACGTGGAAAACGTCGACGGCAAGATTGACCGTTACTTCCGTCAACTGCGGCTGCCGGATGCCGACATCGAGTTCACGCACCTGATGAACAAGGACAGCCTGGAGATGACCGGCGCCGATCGCGTCCAGGTGCTCGATGCGGTGCGAAATAAACTTGCCGATGGTGCGCCGATTGTGATCACGCACGGAACCGATACCATGGTCGACACGGGGATGCTGCTGCAGAGCAGTCTTCCCGATCTGCACGTACCGATCGTGCTGACCGGCGCAATGACGCCTCTGGGATTCGAAGCCAGCGACGGATTACAGAACCTCACCGAGAGCCTGTTGGCCGCGCGGGTCTTGGAGCCCGGCGTTTATGTGGTGATGCACAACCAGGTGTTTCCAGTGGATCGCGTCCGCAAGGATCGCGACCTGGCCCGGTTCGTCTGGAAGGGGTAGCGCGCATTCGATCGTGTCCTTGTGGGGGGGCGGAATCGATAGTGACCAAAAACGCAAAACTGAATCTCTAATCTTTTCCGCAGCTTGCCAGGTTCCACCGTATCGATCGTTACCGCATCGGTGTAGAGTAATCACGGCAACCCAGCGCGGCTCGGCTTCCCATAGGCAAACTACGTGGCGCATCTCATCTCAGAATGAAAAAAAATGGTTTATCCGCCAAGTCTGTGGCAGCCTTGCACAGTAACTTGTCAACAAGTCGTTAAGTTTTCCGCGCGCCCACGCAAGCTATTGATTCTGCATCGTCGAGATTGTAGCGCACGCACTCCTGCGTGCCGCGTCGGCACTCGTGCCGACGCTCGGTGGATTGCTTTTGTCGCATCTGATATTTCAGTGACCAACACCAGCACTGTGAAATGTTTGATTTCCCGGCCGGAAAACTTAACGGCATTGGGCTTTAGCCTGTGCCAGGCGGGTTATCAACGCGCCTAGAGGCGGGTTATCAACCCCCTGTGTCAAGACGAGTCTCACCACGCCACGCACGATGACGTGCGCTACCTGAGGCATTCGCCCTTACAGCAACTGCTGCAGCCGCGATCCCTCAATCAGGATCGTCTCATCGCGCTCCGGACCGGTCGAGATACAGCCGACCTCGACGCCCGTCCGTTCGCTGAGAAACTTCAGATAGTCCTTCGCCCGCGGCGGAAGATCCGCGTGCCGCTGCAGCCCGCGCGTATGCGACTTCCACCCGGGCAGCTTCTTATACACCGGCTCGGCCGCCTCCAGGGCATGAAACGTGGCCGGCATCTCCTTGGCATCGCGATACCCGGTGCACACCAGGATCTCGTCGAACTCGTCCAGCACGTCCAGCTTGGTGATCACCAGGCTGGTGAACCCGTTGATCATCGCCGTGTATCGCAGCAGCGGCACGTCGAACCAGCCGCAGCGCCGCGGCCGCCCGGTCACCGCTCCGTACTCATTGCCAGCCTTCCGAATCCTCTCGCCGGTTTCGTCCGAAAGCTCCGTCGGAAAAGGCCCGCTTCCCACCCGCGTAGTGTAAGCCTTGGACACGCCGATCACGCCGTGGATACTGGTGGGCGGCACACCCGCTCCGGTGCACGCGCCACCGGCCGTGGCGCTCGAAGAAGTCACGAACGGATACGTGCCGTGATCCACATCCAGCATCGACCCCTGTGCTCCTTCAAACAACACGCGCTTGCCCGCAGCCATGGCGTCGTGCAGCAACTGCGCCGTGTCGCAGACCATCGGCCGGATCCGCTCGGCGAATTTCAGATACTGATCGCGAATGCTCTCGTAATCGATGGTTTCCTGAATATTGAACGTTTGCGCCAGAAGCTGTTTGTCCTCGGCCAGCGACGTGTACATGGCGCAAAAACTTTCGCGCTCGTACAGATCGGCAATGCGGATTCCGCGCCGTCCCGTCTTGTCTTCGTAACAAGGGCCGATGCCGCGCGACGTGGTCCCGATAGGCACCCGGTCCTGCCGCGCCTCCGACATCTTCTCCACAATGCGGTGAAACGGAAAGATCACGTGCGCGCGATTGCTGATGGCCAATTGCTTGGCGACGTCGATGCCGGCTTTCCCCAGCGTCTCCATCTCGTCGAGCAGCGCCGCGGGATCAATCACCACGCCATTGCCGATCACCGCCTGAACACCTGGCCGCAGAATGCCGCTGGGGATCAACTTCAGAACGAATTTCTTCTCCCCGATAAACACCGTGTGCCCGGCGTTGTGGCCCCCTTGATAGCGCGCCACGATGGAAAACTTCTCGGAGAAAAGATCCACCACTTTCCCCTTGCCCTCATCGCCCCACTGCGCCCCCAAGACTACGACGTTACCCATAATTTGACCCAAAACGCTTCATTGTACCGTGCAGCGGTCGCCGCCTGTGCGACCATGGAGATTCCATGTCGAAGTGCCCGTCCTGCGCGAGCGAGATTGCGGAGAACAGCCGCTTCTGCTCCGCGTGCGGAAAGTCCGTGGATGTGTTCGCCACGCAGACGGTCGCGTCGGTGAGTCCCGCTAGTCCGCGATCCTCATCGCCTTCCGGCACCGGTTGCCCTCCTTCGGGAGCCCGCCCCTCGTCGTCCTCGCGGAGCGATAGCCGCTTCCTGCCCGGTACGCTGCTCGCCAGCCGCTACCGCATCGTGTCGATGCTGGGAAAGGGCGGCATGGGCGAGGTTTACCGCGCCGACGACCTCACGCTCGATCAGCCCGTGGCCCTGAAATTCCTGCCCGAAGCGGTCAGCGGCCACGAAGGCGCACTCAGCCGCTTTAAGAACGAAGTGCGTGTAGCCCGCCAGGTATCGCATCCCAACGTCTGCCGCGTCTACGATGTCGGCGAAATCGATGGCTCGCTCTTCCTGTCGATGGAGTACGTCGACGGCGAGGATTTGGGATCCCTCCTGCGCCGCATCGGCCGCTTGCCCGCCGACAAGGCCCTCGAGATCTCGCGCAAGCTATGCGCCGGCCTCGCCGCCGCCCACGAAAAGGGCGTCCTCCATCGTGACCTCAAGCCCAGCAACGTCATGCTCGACAGCCGCGGTCACGTGCTGCTGACCGATTTCGGACTCGCCGGCCTGGCCGACCAGCTCACCGGGGCCGAAGTCCGCAACGGCACGCCGCAATACATGGCGCCCGAACAACTGGCCGGCAAGGAAGTAACGGCGCGCAGCGACATCTACTCGCTCGGCTTGGTTCTCTACGAAATCTTCAGCGGCAAGCGGCCGTTCGAAGCAAACTCGATGGCCGAATTGATGCGCGTCCAAACCGATTCCGCTCCGGCCAGCCTCACCAGCCTGGTGAAGGACATCGACCCCGCGGTCGAGCGCGTGATCCTGCGCTGCCTCGATCCGGCTCCCGCCCACCGCCCCCCGTCCGCATTGGCCGTCGCCGCCGCGCTACCCGGCGCCGATCCGCTCGCCGCAGCCCTGGCCGCCGGTGAAACACCATCGCCTGAAATGGTGGCCGCCGCGGGCGAGGGCGTGGGATTAGCCCCGCGCTTCGCCGTCCCTCTGCTCGCAACGGTTGCGCTGGGCATCGTCGCCTTCTACATCCTGGGAGTTCGCAACAGCTCCCTCGAACAGATCCACCCACCTTATTCACCGGACATTCTAGTTCAGAAGGGCCGCGAAATCGTCCAACGGCTCGGCGTCACCGCGCCGCCCGCCGATGAAGCCTACGCCTTCGAGTGGGACCAGGCATTTCTCAACTACGTCCAGGGCAACGACAAGCCGTCGCCACGTTGGAGCGAAATACTTGCAACTCAGCCGCTGCCGCTCAAGTTCTGGTATCGCCAGAGCCCCTATCCATTGGTCGCCGGCGAGTTTCACGATGACTTGCTGACCCCGGGAATGGTGACGCCGGACGATCCGTCGCCGGTTTTGACCGGCATGATCAACATGGAACTCGATCCTCAGGGCAGGTTGCTCTTCTACGAACGCATCCCCGCGCAACGTCAGAGCCCCGCGAAGGATGTCCCAGCTATCGACTGGAACCCGCTCTTTACCGCCGCCGGCCTGGATCAGGCTAAGTTCCAACCCACCGAGCCTCTTTGGACCTGGCTCGCAACCTCCGACACGCGCATGGCCTGGACGGGAACCTGGCCGGGCGGCAATCGCCCGCTCCGCGTGGAAGCCGCTGCCCTTCGTGGCCGCGCTGTAGCGTTCTCGCTGATCGGCCCCTGGAGCCCGACGGACCGGATGCCTTCCACCGAGACTTCCACTAGCGACCGAGGAACGTTCATCATCTTCGGTGCAATTTGGCTGGCCGTCGGCGTGGGCTGCTGGCTCCTGGTGCGGCGCAACCTAAAGACTGGCGGCGGCGATAAACCAGGCGCCACCCGACTGGCCACCTTCGTGGGCATGGTGCAAATGACTCTCTGGCTTCTCCGTTCCCACCTGACTTCATCCATTGGGACCTTCGGCATGTTCTTCCTGGCGCTAGCTACCGCCGTCTACTATGGATTCGTGATGCGCACCATGTACATTGCGCTGGAACCGCACGTCCGGCGGCGCTGGCCTCAGACCATGATCGGCTGGACCACCATCCTTACCCGCCGTTGGCGCGACCCGATCGTCGGCCGCGACTTACTGGTGGGGGCAGCACTAGCCGTTGCTTTGCGGGCCATCCTGGTCGGAATCCGAGTCGGCGGCGATTCTCCTAACCTCGGGGGTACCGATGTCTTGCTGGGTTTCCGGCGTGCACTGGCGGTGTGTTTCACCAGCATCCCGCACGGCATCCGCGAGACCCTGATGTTCTTCTTTATCATCTTTCTCCTCCGGATCGTGCTCCGCAATCAATGGCTGGCTTGCGCCGGGTTTACGCTGATCTTCTCAACACTCGCTTACCTGCAAAGCAGCCATCCGATTGTAAGCGGCGCCGTTGGCCTGCTGGAGTACAGCGTTGTATCCTTTGTCGTGCTCCGGTTCGGCCTACTCGCTTTGGCGGTCTACATTTTCGTGGATGGGCTCATAAGCGGCGTACAGCCGACCATCGAAAGCTCCGCCTGGTATTTCGGCAACAACCTGCTCCTGCTGGCCTTCGTCCTGGCCCTGGCCGCCTGGGGGTTCCGGACCTCCATCGCCGGCCGTAAGCTCTGGAAGCAGGATCTGCTGGCCTAGGACTGGTTTCCTACGTACCAAAGGGGTTACCCGGCAAGCGCTAATCTGGCCCCAAACTCACTATTCTCTTGACAGAAAGCCCCTGATCGCAATAGAATACCGCCCAGTATCTTTCTGCCTGCGGGGGGGAGAGACTTAGCTTGCTAAACAGGGAGGGGTTATGATTCAGAGCTCCAAAAAGCTCAGTGTAGTCTTTTATCTCGGCATCCTGGTTGTCTGCCTGGGAATGCTTATCAACTTCGGTTCGATGCCAGCGTTGGCGCAAAGCAACACCGGCTCGATATCCGGCGTGGTCACCGACCCGTCGGGGGCGGCAGTTGCCGGAGCCGAGGTCAAGCTGGTTGACGTATCAACCAACTCATCCCAGACCGCCATTTCAAACGAGGTCGGACGCTATACCTTCGTGAGCGTTTCGCCTGGCGTGTACAACGTCAGCGTCGGACATGCCGGCTTCACGCAGGCCAAGGTCCAGGGGCAAAAAGTGGACGTTGGCGCGGCGCTAAACCTCAACATAACCCTACAGCTCGGCGCAACTTCCACCGTTGTGGAAGTGCAGGCGCAAGCAGGCGCTGAGTTGCAAACCTTGAACGCCACCATTGGCTCCACCATCCGCAACGACCAACTTCAGTTGCTACCCAACCTGGGCCGCGATGCATCCACCCTCTCCGTGCTGCAAGTCGGCGTGGCCCTTACCGGTAACGTCGCCGGCGCCGCTACGGACCAAAACGGATTTCAGCTCGATGGCGGTAACAACAGCGACGACATGGCCGGCACCAACACCACCTACACTCCCGGCAATGGCTATAACGGTTCCGGGGCCAGCGGCGGAACGCCCACAGGCGTCATCCCCACGCCCATTGAGAGTATTGAGGAGTTCAAGATCGGAACCAGCAACCAAACGGCGGAATTCAACAACGCCGCCGGTAGCCAGGTTTCCATGGTGACCAAGCGTGGAACGAACAACTTCCACGGGTCGCTGTACGAGTTCTATTTCGGCGCCAACGTGGGCGCCGCTAACCTTTGGAAGAACAACCATGTCCTTGTGAATGGCGCGGCCACCCCCCTCCCGGCCACGCATCGCAACCGCTATGGCGCTACCATCGGCGGTCCGTTGACGCCCAAATTCTGGGGCGGGAAGACATACATCTTTTTCATGTACGAAGGAAGCAGTTTCCCCAACGTTGCTAATTTCGAGAAGGCTTCGCCTAGCTTGCTGATGCGCGCGGGCGTCGTAACCCTGCCGGCTGTTGGCGGTGGCACGGCGCAGTTCAACCTGAACCCCTTCCCGGTCACCGTGAACGGCAAAATCTATCAGCCGGCCACCTGCGGCGGACAGAATTGCGATCCTCGCGGAATCGGCATCAACCCAACCATCCAAAAACTCTGGAACACGATGCCGTTACCCAACGATTCATCGTTTACGGTGAGCAGCACCACGACGGGCTTTGTCGACGGAACGAACGCTGGCGGTTATCTTGGCAACCTGTCGCTTCCCCAATCTTCCAAATTCGCGGTCGGACGCATCGATCATGATTTCGGCGACAAGTGGAAGTTCATGGCGAGCTACCGGTTCTACGATTTCACCCAGAACGTAAGCACCCAGGTGGACGTCGGCGGTCTGCTGGGTGGAACCGCGGGAAATTATTTCTCCACCGCCACCCGGCCCCAGAAACCCATGTACTGGGTAAGCGGCCTGAGCACGCAGATCACGCCCAACACATCAAATGATTTCCGGTTCAGCTACCTGCGCAACTTCTGGCAGTGGTACACCAAGGCCGGTCCGCCTCAATTCGCCGGACTCGGTGGCGCCATCGAAGTAGGCGGCGAAAGCCAGGGCGGAGCGTTGATTCCTTATAACGTCGATTCCCAGGATGTCCGCCAGCGCTTCTGGGATGGTCACGACTACTTCTTGTCGGACACCATCAGCATGCTGAAGGGGAATCACCTGCTGCAGTTCGGTGGTTCGTACATGCGCCAATTCCTGTTCCATGGGCGCGATGACAACGGCGTGGGCATCAATACCTCCACCGTCTATCAGGTCGGCGGCACGAACACCAACTCCGCCGCTTACAAGCTGCCCGACGGAGCGGCCTCCTATTCTGGTTACCCCATCATGTACAACGAGATCATGGGCATCATTAACCAGACCCAGGTGATGTACAGCCGCAGCGGCGCAAACCTGCAACTGAACCCGCTCGGAACCCCCGGATTCGATCAGAGCATCGTGCCGACTTACGACGTGCATTTCACCGACACCTGGCGTCTGCGGCCATCCTTGACCTTGACCTACGGGCTGGGCTGGGGACTCGCCATGCCGCCGTATGAAATCAACGGCAAGCAAGTCTCCATGGTGGATTCCGCCGGTAATTTTATCGATATCAAGGCCTACATGAACAACCGGCAGGCCGCGGCGCTGCAAGGCCAGGTATACGAGCCCCAGATTGGCTTTGCAACCATCAAGAACATAAACGGCGGCCAGAGTAAGTACCCCTACCAGCCGTTCTATGGCGGCTTCAACCCCCGTGCCTCGCTGGCCTGGGCCCCGAGTTTCGATCATGGTATCCTCGGCAAAATCGTCGGGCGCAATCAGACCGTTATCCGCGGAGGATATGCCAGGATCTACGGCCGCTTGAACGGCGTGGATCTGATGCTGGTACCGCTTCTCGGACCGGGCCTGTTGCAGGCCGTATCCTGCACTGCCCCGACACGCTCCGGCGCATGCCAATCCAGCATCTCGGACCTGAGCACGGCCTTCCGCATCGGCGTGGATGGCAACACGGCTCCTCTGCCCACGGTAACCCCCAACTTGCCGCAGCCGTTCTTCCCCGGTTCCGTTCAAAACGGAAT
>DASQGY010000329.1:0-60974 GCA_035632375.1 Bryobacteraceae bacterium
CAGATGACGCGTTGATCGTCGGCGCCGGGGCCTTTCTTGCCTTCCTTATATTTCCAATGTGCAGCGATGCCCTCTTCCGCCAGCCGATGCATCTCCTCGGTGCGGATTTGCACTTCGCAAGAGCGCCCGCCGGGGCCGATCACCGAGGTGTGCAGCGATTGGTAGAGATTGGGGCGGGGAATCGCGATGAAATCCTTGATGCGGCCGGGAATGGGATGCCACTCATTGTGAATCACTCCGAGCGCCGCGTAGCAGTTCTTCACTGAATCGGTGATAATGCGCAGCGCCAGCAAATCGTACACCTGCTCCAGCCCGATCTTCTGGCGCTTCATCTTCTGGAACACGGAGTAAGCGCGCTTCACGCGGCCTTCCACGCGGGCCGGAATGCCTTCGCGCGCCAGATACACCTCAACGTCGTGCCGCATCTTCTTCAGAAATTCTTCGTTCTGTTGATGCTGCGACTCGATCTCGCGAGCCAGCTCCTCCGACGCCTCCGGCTCCAGGTAGTGAAAGGAAAGATCCTCCAGCTCGCCGCGGATCTTGCCCATTCCCAGCCGGTGTGCGATGGGCGCGTAGATTTCGATGGTCTCCTGCGCGATACGCTGCTGGCGCTCCTTCGGCAGATGATTCAGCGTGCGCATGTTGTGCAACCGGTCGGCTAACTTTACGATGATCACGCGTATGTCGTTGACCATGGCCAGCAGCATTTTGCGGACACTCTCGGCCTGCCGTTCCTCGCGCGAATAAAGGTGCAGCTTGCTCAGTTTGGTGACGCCATCCACGCAGCGCGCCACTTCCTCGCCGAAGGTCTTGCGGATTTCCTCCAGGCTGACGCTGGTGTCCTCCACGGTGTCGTGCAGCAGTCCCGTTTCCAGACAGACCAGATCCATTTGCATGTCGGCCAGGATGTGCGTGACCTGCAGCGGGTGCATCATATACGGCTCGCCCGATTCACGTAGTTGGTCCTTGTGCCCGCCGGCCGCTATTTGGTAGGCCTTCTGGAGTTGAGCCAGGTCGTCCTTGGGGCGCAACGCGCGCACCTTCTGCTCCAGTTCGGAATAAAGCTGCTCGACCTGGCCGGTCGAAGGAACGACGTCAGTGGACACGCTAACTCTAGAGTACTTGGTTTGGGGTGTTGTTGTTGTGTGGCGCGAGTTGGACTTGGGGATGTGGTTGGCGTCAATGCAAGGAAGCCAAAGAAGCGGCTGGTGGGCATCTGATTTAGTGGGCGGGTGAGACCTTTGATCGTCGCGGCGACACTCGGGCTCCACGTCAAAACGGGCAAATCCAACCCAAACGAATCAACAAAATAATCAGCCTTTGCAATTTTGGCCCGTTTCGGGACTATCTTGTTCCGGACATTTCTGTCTGTATTGTATGACTGAAAGCAGCTATACTGGAGTTTCCTTTCTACTTTTGTGAGGAGTTGAATTCGTGCCGATTGCCATGCTCGCAAATCGGCTCCACTTGCAGGCTTGTTTGTTTGCCTGTCTGGTGTTGCCGGGCCCCTTATGTGCGAATAGCTTCGAACAAAACCTCGGCCAGGGTCCCGCCGCGGCCGAGTTTCTTGTCCGCTTTGCGGGGACGCACCTCCTGGTGGAGCAAAAGGCGATGGAGTTTCGGCTCCGGGGACACAACGTTGTGCGCTGGGAGTGGATCGGCGCAATGGACCGCGGCGGATGGATTGGGCTCGATGCGAATAGCGATACCTCTTCTTACTATTTAGGCTCCGATCCGGCACACTGGGTGCGGTCGGCCGCGAATTACACGCGGATTATCCGGCGCGATCTCTATCCGGGCATAGACCAGATTGCCTATATCTCGGGGAGCGGGGTCGAATACGACCTGGTGTTGCGCGCCGGCGCCGACCCAGCCTGCGTGCGGCTTCAAGTGCGGGGCGGGCGAACAAAGCTCGGCGCAGACGGTGCGTTGCGCACGACAATTGATGCTGGCGAGATTGTACAAAGCGCTCCAGCCACCTACCAGATCGTCGATGGAGTGCGAGTGCCGGTGTTCTGCCGCTTCGTGCCTGCGGGACTGAACGTCTTCCGTTTGGATCTTGGCGAGTACCGGCCGGCACTTCCCCTATACGTCGATCCCACCATCAGGGTCGTACTCGCGGTGTTGGGCAACGACGATGACCGGGTGGTCGCGTCGACAGACACTACAACGGTCGGCGTAACGCGATCGGCGGATTGGAAGCGCGCTCCGGGCGGCGACAGCGATGTGTTCGTGCGGTTCCGCTCAGGCAACAGTGTGAAGACCGTGTTTTGGGGCGGCGAGGGCGACGACGAAGTCACGGGTTTCTCTCCTGGCTCTGGTTTTTCCCCGGTTGCGGTCATCGTGGGCTGGACGACGTCGAAGAACTTGCCGATTCTCGGGAACTACGATATCCGTCCGCAGAAATCATATGGCGGAGGCGAATCGGACGGGTTCCTGGCGATGCTCGACCTATTCGGCAACCAGTATTCGACCTATGTAGGTGGGAATGGCCGCGACCGTCTCTACAGCGTTGCGGTCACTTCCGGACCCTCGGGCACCGCTTACGTTGCCGCGGGAGAGACGAATTCCACAGGGTGGAGCGAAGTTCAGGGGGACCTGCGCAGCCGCGGTGGATTAGACGCCCTGATCGTGAAGGTGTCGAAGCTGGGGATTGAAGCGATGACGCTCGGCGGATCGGGGGACGATCGCGCAACCGCCATAGCTGTTTCGGCGGATAGCGTCATTGCCGTAGCGGGCGACTCGTCGTCGGACGATTTTCGCTTGCCGTCGGGACAGCCGGCGGCGCGCACGGGGCTGGCGGATGCCTGGCTCGCGCGCTTGCAGTGGCAGGACCAGCCACAGGTCTTGACGGCGGCGATGTGGGGTGGTAGCGGCGACGAACGCGTTGGAGCAGTCGCCTATTCCCCAGATGGGAACCTGTACGTCGCGGGCACTACGACCTCCTCGGATTATCCTGTTTTGAACGCTGCGCAACCCCAGTTCGGCGGCGGGGCTTCGGACGGATTTATCGCGCGCTTCGGACCGGCAGACGTGGGCATGCTGAATTCCACGTTTTTCGGCGGGTCCGGGCGGGATGAGATTCTAGCGGCGGCAGTCCGGGGGACCGATCTGCTGCTAGGGGGCGCAACCGATTCGCCGGACCTGGCGAATGTCGCGCCCGCCGGTGGTATGGACGGGTTCTTCGCACACGTCGATCCCACGGGGCGGAAACTGCTGACGACCCTGCTTGGAGGACCGGATGACGACCGGGTTCTCTCCGTACAACCGCTCCAGTCCGGCGAGGCGCGAGTTGCTGGTTGGACCCGGTCACGAGCCTGGTTGCAGGCCCTGGGCCCGGAGGAATTGGAAGGTGGTACGCTCGATCCTCGCGCCGGGACGACCGACGGGTTTGCAGCGACGATTGCCTATTCCTACGCGACCGCGCCCGATCAGCAAATCGGCAAGGATTTGCAAGTTGCCCTGCCGCTCACCGTATTTTCCGAAGTCGGAGCCGATGGCGTCCTGGTTGTACGCAGTGCGGATCCGGGCAAGCTTCTTGTTTCTACGCTGGCGCAGTCGCCGGGCGCGGAGCAGGTGACCGTGTTCGACGCGGATGCGCGATCGGCCGCAGTGTATCTTCAGGCCCTGGATTCGGCCGGCGATGTGGATGTCATCTTGTCTGGCCAGTTCTATCCCGAGCGGCGAGTACGGGTCCACCTGTTGCCCTCGGCGGTGTTCGCAACCCAAACTGAAGTAAGTCTCTCCGCCATCCAAACTTCGGTAGATTTGACGCTCTTCGTCGCTCCCGTGGACGAACGGACGGGCACCGCGTTGGCGCGGCAAGCTGTGCGGGCTGGTCTCGATCCAATGGTAGGGCTGGCCTCGCCCGATGAGACCGGATTGCGGCCCATCAACCGGAGCGCCCCTAATCTGACTTTCAGTTTCGAGATCCTGAAGCCGGGGACCTACTTGCTCACACCTTCGTCCCCAGTGTTCCCCACGGCAACCGGGCAGCGGATACGTTTGCAGGTCGGCGGCGGCGATGGTATCGGCGCCCGCCTCTGGTTGGCCAGGGATGGCCGCGCGGGCTTTCCGTATGACGTGATGGGTCAGACGCCGCTGCGCTTGATTTCCGAGGATCCTTCGAGAGTGCTCCTCAGTCCCCAAAACGGCGGAACCCCGCAGGGATCGCTGGATTTGTCGGCGCCTACCGGCGTCTATGTGGATGCGCTGTCCGACTCGGGCACCGTGGCGGTGCGTGTGGAAGGCCCGAACAACTACCAAGCAAAAGTCTTGTTCGCATTGTCGCCGGGGCAAGTGAATGTTACCCCAGCGGCCGCGCTAATACCCGTGGACGGCATCGTGACCATTGCGCTTGAGTTGCATCCTTTGGGCGCCGCACCCTCTGGCTTCACCACACCCCCGCAGTGGATTCGGCCCGGTGCCAGTTTCGGACCTGGAAAGTGGAACGGGAATATCCTGCAGTTGGAAACGTTTAGTCTTAATTTCAATTTTGCCGCTCCGGCCTGGGTATTCGGGTTCCGAGGTCTGCGGGCTGGCGGCAGCGACGTGGAGCCGTCAATTCCCGATGGAGCGATCGCTGTTACAAAACGTGCGAACGTACAAGTGCAACCAGGGACCATTTCGTTCAGCCGGCCCACGCTCGATATTCCCGAGGGCTTTGGTCTGATTCTGCAACCAGTGGTATTTCTGGGCACCCATGCCAGCACCGCGGTACAACTGACCATTCGAGATCCAAAAGTTGCGGACGTCTCCTTCACTGCACCACCTGCACCGTCTGCGACGGTAAATTTCACCTCGAGCTACTACGTTATTCTTCGGGCGAATGGTAAAGCCGGACAGACCACCTCGCTGACTTTGGCGGCACAGGGCGTGGATACCATGGAAATTCCGGTGCGTATCGTGCGGCCCGTGCTGATACCCGATGCGCAGGAATACTGGATAAACGGACAGACCTATCTCGTATTCCAGATTCGGGCGCTGGACCCGGACACGAGTCAACCCGAGAACACATACATTTACAATTCAACATCCGGCAAACTTCCAGTCCAGATTCAGTCAAGTTCAAGTGTGTGCCAGTTCGACAGCGACCTGTTGCTTTATTCGGGCACCTCTTTCACACTGTCCGCAACCTGCGTGGCTGAGGGCGACACAACCATCCAAGTGCAGCCGGTCGCGAATTTCGCGCCCACACCGACGAACGCCAGCGTACACATCGTGAGTGGCACGCGTTCGACCACGCACGCACTTTCACCTTATGGCCAGCCTTTCCAAAGCCGGGTATTCACGGGCAATTCGCTTCAGGCGATGTTGGAGGTCCCCTACGGCTTCAACTCGGAGATCACGCTTACCAGCAGCGATCCGTCCAAGCTCCTGTTGTCTTTGGACCCGGTAGGCCCCGGGCAGGAAAGCGTGAAGACCAGCAGCTTGGGAAAAGTCTGGTTTCTCGGCTTCGCATCTGAAGGTACCGTGCCTGTAACGGCGGATATTGCCGGCGTCGGACGGGTGACCATCACCGCGTTCCTCATGCCCAGCACGATTGCAGTCACGTCCGGGCTTACGGCTGAGAACGGACTTCGCGAACTCCAGCGAACGATTACCAACGGTCCATTGGGCTTCGCGGCGATACCGGCGTTAGTGGAGCCCGCCACTGGCACCCTCTTTGCGCCCGGCACCCTCGCCATTCGCGCGGATATCGACCCGGTCATTCTTCCGGGGATTAGTTCGAATCCCGACGTATTGGAACCGCAGCCGCCAAGTCCGCTGTTTACCGGGGGAAGTACATATCAGCCGCTGACGTTTCGCGCCCACTCGGCCGGAGTAGTGGACCTGTCGGTGAGACAGCCGGATGGATTCGTGGCTGCGCCGGCGTCTGTGATGAGAGTCCACGTCGTGCGTCCCACCCTGACGCTGAACCGCGCCAGGGTCGGAAAGGATTTGCAATCCCAGCTCACAGTGAACACCTCCCTTGGCGGGCTCACTCCGGGGCTGGCCATTACCATAACCTCGCTGGATCCCGACAAGCTGCTGGTTTCGTCTGCCGCGGACACGCCCGGGCAAAGTACCTTAACGCTCACCAACAGCTTACAGTTCTATGCACAAGGGTTGGTGGCCGACGGTCCGGCACAAGTGCGGCTGCAAGCCCCGGGGTACGACGACGCAGTTGTCCTGGTCGACTTTCTGCCGGTCGTACTAGCGGCAGATTCGTTTCAGCTTACCGGTGTGTCGCCCGGCGGGAGCACGAACCTGAGGCTCCAACTCGGTTTGTCGGAATTCGGCCGGATCGCTTTCGATTGGAACGGGAGTGTGCGGCCGGGCGTGACCATTCCGGTAACTGTCAGACCGGCGGATGACTCCATCGTGCAGCTTACGGGAAGTGGAACATTTGTGTTCCAGGCCGGCGGGCCGTCTTCGTGCTACTTCCCCATTGGATTTTTGCGCCCGGGCGATACGCAGATTCTGATTGAGACTTCATCGAGTATTCCACTCGCGACGGATCACTTGACGGTACACGTAGCGAATTGGCGGTTTTCGGTATCCTCGGCGCCCTACAGCCTGGGGCGATTCCTGATGGCTCCGTTGCAGTTCCGAAACCCCCGGCAGGATCCCGTCAACGCAACGCTGAGTTCATCGACTGGAGTGTTGTTGTTCAGCACGGATCGGCTGACGGCGGGGAATCCATCGTTGACTGTTAATCTTGCCGGCAATGCCGCCAACACAGTGTATGTGGAGGGAGCCGGGCCGTCGGGCCAGACTGTCGTCAACGCGAGCGCGCCGGATTTCGATCCGGAACTGGTGCGGCTGCAGATTGTCGATCCGGGAATATGGATCGGCGGTCCAAACAATTCCGGGCTGACGACGCCGTTGAGCGCGGGTTCGGTCACTGTTTTGGTGGTGCTGGGCAGTGGCGATTACAGCCAGAGCGAGCAGGCGCTTGGAGCGTCACAGGCGGCGATCACGGTGAAGCTCCGGTCGTCCGATCCCGGGGTGGTCCGCGTTGGAGTGGATTCCCTCGATTTCCACCCGGGCGAGAGTTCCCGGCCCCTGCTCTTGCAGTTGATGGGTAAGGGCACCGCGCTGATTACGACACAATCGCCCGCTGGCTTCAATCTTCCGACAGGTACCCGCGACTACTTAGTGACGGTGCGTTGAGGCGATGAATATGATCTGGAACGATCTTTTTCGAATTCGAGCCCTGTGCTTGACCATGGTGGGATTGACGGCCGGCGCGGTAGGCGCACGAAGCGCGGTCCGGTTCGAAGAGAATCTCGGGCAAACCGGCAAGCAGGTTCGATACCTGGCGCACGCCAGCGGCAAGACCTTCTATTTTGGCGACCACCAGTTATATATCGAGCTGTGGGGAGCGGGGGAATTCAGTTCGGTGGTGCAGATGAGTTTCGCGGGCTCCACCCCGCAGATGCACTGCCATGCCTCCGGTGGGCAAACCGATACGGTTTCCTATCTCGTAGGAAGTGACCCGAATCGGTGGGTCCGCGACGCGCAGCAGTTCTCTCGGCTGGAGTGGAAGGGAATCTATCCGGGCATCGATGCGGTGTTCTACGGTGACGGGGACCGCTTGGAATACGATCTGGTACTCGCTCCGGGGTCCGACCCTGCGGCAGTGCGGCTGACCTTCACCGGCGATGGGAGCGCGCGGGCCGCCGCGGATGGCGCGGTGGAGGTCACAACGCCCGCCGGAGTGTTTCGGCAGCGTGCGCCACGGATCTATCAGGAGGGTCCCGATGGCACGCGGCGTCCGGTGGATGGCGGATTCGTCTCCGGTCCAGGCGCGCACGAATTCCGGCTCCAGTTGGAAACCTATGACTCCGAATTGCCCCTGGTGGTGGATCCCGTGCTCGAGTTTTCGACGTACTTGGGCGGAGAAAACGACGATCAGGTGAAGGTGGTGGGGGATGGATTTGTCGCTGGTAACACGGCCTCGGTTGCATTTCCGGGTGTACCTGTTTCCCGCCGGCGCAGCCGCGATATCTTCCTGGCATCCACGGCTACATCGAATTTCTCCTACGGGTTCTTTGGGAGAGTGGTTATCGGCGGCTCGGGCGACGATGATCTGACGGCCGCAGTGGTGATAAATACATCGAGCCGGCCGGAGTTCTATCTCGCGGGAGCTACCAACTCACCTGATTTCCCCGCCGGGATTGCCGGTGCGCCGGCGCGCTATGTCGGGGGAGCGACAGATGCGTTTCTGGTTCACGTGCAAACCCAGCAGTTTTTCGCGGGCTTTGATGCAACGTTGATCGGCGGGAGTGGCGAGGACCGCATTACCGCCCTGGTGGCGAGTGGATCTACTGTATTGGGCGTTGGAGTAACCGACTCACCCGATCTGCCGGTGAAGCTGGCGTTTCAGCCGGCACTGGCGGGCGGCAAGGACGCCTTTGTTTTCACAGCGGGCCCGTTTTCGAGTGCCGTCCAGCAATTGAGTTATCTCGGTGGGTCGGCCGATGATGCCGCGTATGCCGTGGCGATCACCTCGGCTGGCATCGTGGTGGGCGGCGAGACTCAGTCGCCCGATTTTCCCGTGGTCGGAGGCTGGCAAACCGCGCAACGGCAGGGGCCATCGGATGCCTTCGTTGCCCTGCTGAAGTATGCGTCCAGTGGCATGATGATTCTCCAGAGTTCGGCGCTCCTTGGCGGCTCCGGCGAGGACCGCATTCAGGCCATCACGGTGCGTTCCGTCCCTTACTATTATTATTTTTCGTCTTCGCCGGTCATAGCGGTCACAGGCACCACCTCTTCGCCCGACTTTCCGCTGCTGAACCCGGTTCAGGACAAGTTCGGCGGCGTCACTGACGCCTTTCTTCTGCGGCTCGATGTCAGAGACGGTTCCTTGAGCTTCTCGACGTTTCTTGGTGGTTCCGATGCCGAAGAAGGCACGGCCGTGGCCATGGATGCTCAGGATAATATCGCCGTAGCGGGAGCAACGCACAGCACGGATCTCCAGACGGTTCAGGCTTTACAGCCCAATCCTGCGGGTGGAGAGGACGGCTTCCTCGCCTACATCGACGCGAATAACCGCCTGCAACAATTAAGCTACTTCGGCGGCAGCGGTGACGACCATATCTACGGAGTCGCGTTTGCCGGGACAACTGCGCGGATCGTTGGCTCCACCACCTCGACGGACCTGCCCCTGGTGAATCCCTGGCAGATTGCCAAAGACGATGGTATGGACGGTTTCATCGCAGACGTCGGGACCGCATATATCATTGCTCCCGATCGGTTGGTGCTCGGTAAGGACCTGGCGGTGGGGCTGTCGCTGAGCGCGGCGCAGAACACTTCAAGAATCCCACTGACACTACATTCCTCCGACCCGTCGAAAGTGCGATTTTCTCAGAACGGGAAGCCCTTCGGCGAGGTGACGCTGACAGGTCCATGGACGACCACCGTGGAGGCGCTCGCGGATTCCGGACAGGTGGATCTGATCGCATCGGCGGACGGGCTCCCGGCCAAGACAATCGCGGTGACGTTGCGGCCGGCTGCTTTGCAGCTATTGACCGGGTCCATCAGTCTTACCACTTGGTCGCGGCCGCAGGGTCTCTCCTACAGTTTGGTCGCTTGGAATCCCGACACGAATCAAGCCGAGGGTTACGGATACTTACGGGATGGCGTTGCGCCTCTGCAGATATCCTGGGCAAGCTCCGACGAGAGCGTAGCGAAAGTGACACCGCCAGATTCCTATGGTTCCAGCCTAGTCGTGCCAGTGGGTGCAGGGACCGCCCAGTTGACCCTCTCCTGCACCACCTTGCCAGTCCTTCCCACCGACTCAATCAGCGTGACAGTGGTTCGTCCGGCCATCAAACCGTCCGACATGACGTTAGGCAAGGATCTGCAAACGAACCTGCGATTTACTCTTTTTCAGAACGACACGCTCCCTCTTTTGAATCCACTAGGTAAAGGGACAGTCACCTTCCGCAGTTCCGATCCCTCGCGCTTGTTGCTTTCACTCGATGGAAACATGCTTGGGCAGGAAGCGGTCACTGTCGACTCCACGCAAACGAGTTCCTTGGGCCTACCACCCGTCTGGGCACAGGCGCTCTCCAGCGACGGGCAGGTTAAGGTGCTGATCGCGTCCACGGAAATCGCGGCCGACCAGGAGATCGTCGTCACATTGGCGCGCACCATTGCGACACTAGTCCCGAGCTTCGGCGGCTCCTTGAACCTAACCGTGGGTAATACGTCGACCATTTTCCCGCGTCTCACTTTTGAAGGCGACACAAGCCGTGGCGGGTTCTCAGTGCGGCCCGGTAAGGTCCTGCATTACTCGTTTTCAACCTCCGATTCGAAGGTCGTGACCGTCAGCCCGGCTACCGTGGATAGTACATCTGTCTTTCCTCCCTCAGTAACTGCCGTCGGCCTCGGAACCGCGCAAATCGGAATTACCGTGGACGATCCCGAGATTGCGGTAGCTGGGCCACTCCCTGTCACAGTGGCACCCATCCCGCCGGCGCCGCTTCCCGCAGGTCAGCAACTGTACCTAGGTAAGGACCTGCGTACCCAACTTTCGCTCCCTTTCCGTCTTCCTGCAAATTCGGAAGCAGTTATCACCGTTGCGGATCCAACTCTCGCCGTGGTCTCGCCGGATGGTACAAGTACCGGACAGGCGCAGATCCGCAAGCTGTTCTCAGGAGACTTGAACTTCTGGGTCTATGGACTGGCGGCAGCGGGACAAACCACCATCCGTGTGCAAATCACCGGCGGCGGAACAGTAGACAGCACCGTCACCTTGGCCCCGTCCGGCTTTGCATTTTCCACGAGTTTTTTGTCCGCTACGTTCTATTCGAGCGGATCGATTCCGATCGCCAGTTACGCCCTCGACGACCTGACCGGCATTCCGTACTTGGCGCAGCCTCTGCGGCCCGGGGTGAAGGCCGATCTTTCCTTCCAGCAGGATGGCACAGCCGTGGCTCTCAATTCGCCGCAAATCTCCTTCACCAGCGATAGCGATCTCTCGCGCACCAGTGTTGGGTACACGGTCAAAGGAATCGGAGACACCTCCATTTCGTTCAACACCCCCTCCGGCTTCACGGCGCCGTCGCGGCGCACGAGCGTGAAGATCAGGATCGCGCCGTCAACCATCGGCTTTGATGGCGCCCTCATAGCCGCCAACTACGCGACTATGTCGGTTGGATTTCGGATTGACAATGGATTTCAGACCGCCGAGATCACCGCGACCAGCGGCGACCCAACCCGCCTCCTGGTCGGCGGTTCGGCGGGAGAAGCGGCCACCAGCGCATTCGTCCCCCGCGGGGCGCGCCTGCTGCTGACCGCGCTAGCCGACAGCGGCGTGGTCCCGCTACATCTCACTGGCCCTGGTCTCGAACCCCTGGACGTGATGGTCCCTTTGTACCCGCTGCAAGTATCGGTGGCAGCGCTCAGCCCGTTGACCTTGCTTTCGCAAACTGGCGGAGTGCAATGGTTTCTCGGCATCGGTGTGGCCAACTTTGGAAACCTCAGCCTTACTTTGCGGCCGGACGCCCCTCCGCTTCGAGTGGAATTTACTTCTACCGACTCGAGCGTAGTCACCGTCGATCCAGCAGTGGTAGAACTCACCACCGCCCGCCCCAATGCTTCCGTAATGGTGAAACCCGGTCTCCCCGGCAATACACAGATTCTCCTGCAGGTGCCACCCGGCTACACCATCGATCGAACCCAGATTGCAGTGACCGTGCGCGCGCCGAAGTTCTCCATCCCCAAAGTGCTGCTAGGTAAGGACACACAGGGTGCCGTGGGAGTGACGCCGGAAGGCACGCCGCTGGACAATAAAATCCTGACTCTAACCAGCCTTTCACCGGACCGTTTGCTTCTGTCGCGGACACCCGTTGTGCGTGGCTCGGCGTCTGTTTCACTCGCTTATGCAGTTGGGGCGGGGCAGGGCCCATTGGTGTATTTGCAGGCCTTAGCGAACGATGGTGAAGCATCGATACGAATCAGCGCCGAGGGTTACGCCGACGCCATCTCCACCGTGGTATTGGTCCCGTCCGCTCTTGTCCTCAATCCGGGCGATTTCAACCTCGAACTCGGTGCTGTGCCGGCGCAGAGAGCGGTGTTCATTCAAGCCTCGCCCGCGGCCCCGATTCCGGACGCCATGAGCTTGGGCAATGTCACCGTTCGTCCAGGAGGCCCCACGATTTCGGCGCCTGTAACAATCGCCGATGCCTCGGTTGCGAGCGTCGATCAGCAAGTAACATTCGCGCCTGGCGACACCCTTCAATACATCAACGTAAAGCCAGTTGCGGCCGGAACAACCACGCTGACGGTTGGTGTACCGGACGGATTCGCGGACCCCGGCTTGGCGCGGCGCACCGCGAGCGTACAGGTTGTACTGCGAACGTTGAGCGTGAACTGCACCACCAATGAGATCGGGAAGGACGCCCAGGAATTTTGCAGTGTATCGTTGCCGCCGAACGTTGCGGCGACGGCAGTATCGTCGCAGCCATCCAGCGTGCTGGTGTCATTCGATCCCAAGGCAGCGGGAAGCGCTCGCGCCACGGCGTCCGGTTCGGGAACGCTGTTTGTGCAGGCGCTGGCCGACAACGGCAGCGCCGAAATCACATTGAGCGCTCCAGGATATCGCGATGCCAAGCTCACCTTCCAGCTAAGACCGTCGGTCTTCCTCTTCGTCGACACGACCGTCAGCGCTTCCTCGATTCCGATCAATGTGGGCGCCACCCGTGACGTCGACATCCAATTCCGCCGGCTACAGGCGTCCGGGGACTTGTGGTATTACAACTCGACGCTCCGCCCGGGAGCCGCCCCGGTCCGCATCGATGTGACATCCACCAATCCGTCTGTGCTTCAAGTCTCGGCCAACTCCGTAACATTTGCACCGGGTGATGTCTCGAAAACCATCCGGCTGACGGGAGTGGCCAAAGGGAGCGCAGCGGTGCGGGCCTCAACGCCACCCGGTTTTGCGGCGCCCCCTCGAGACCAGGCCTTCTACACCGTGCAGTAGTCTCCATCCTCCGACCTTTAGGCGACGGGTACTTGAGATCGATGTAAATGTCGTTCTAATTGTGTTGGGATTCTTATTTACGACCCCCGCCTCTTCCTGATAAAAATAATCAGCATCGCTTAGTCTCAGGGTTGTAACGGGTTTGTGCGGACGCTTTCGCGCTTCAGCCGAAGTGTGTTCATCCGCTGGTCAAAGTCGTTCGAGGAAAGGGTTCAGATCATCATTATGCGCAAGCTCCTGATTTCCGTTAGTGTTGTCTTCCTGTTCGCGTTGTGCCTCAACGCGCAATCGCTCAGCTCGCTAGTTGGTACCGTCACCGATCCAACCGGCGCGGTGATACCCGGGGCGCATCTAACGCTGTCAAACGTCGCCACAGACGCGCAACGCGAGGACACCGCCGACCAGCAGGGCCGCTACACCTTCGCTCAAATGCAGCCAGGCACCTACAAGCTGGTAGCCAAAGCTCCCGGCTTTAACGACGTCGTGGTGAACAACATCCGCTTGCTGGTGAACACGCCCGCCACCGTGAATGTCGCTTTCGAAAAGGTGGGTACGGTTTCCACCGCGATTTCGGTGAGCGGCGAGGCAACGCAAGTCAACACGGTAGATGCCTCGGTGGGCAATGCGGTCGGCGAGCACGCCATCATCAATCTCCCGTTCGAGGCGCGCAACGTCGTCGGACTGCTCTCCATTCAACCCGGCGTCACCTATCTCGGCGAGCCCGAGCCGGGCCGTCAAAGCGATTTCCGCAGCGGAGCGGTCAACGGCGCCAAGTCCGACCAGAGCAACGTCACGCTCGACGGCATCGACGTCAATGAGCAGCAGAATCGTACCGCGTTCTCCAGCGTTCTGCGCGTCACTATCGATTCGGTGCAGGAGTTTCGCACCGTCACCGCCAATGGCGGCGCGGAGTTCGGACGCACCGGCGGCGCTCAGGTCTCGCTGATCACCAAAAGCGGATCGAACACTGTGCACGGCAGCGGTTATGAATTCCTGCGCAATACCCTGACCAGCGCCAACGATTTCTTTAATAATGCAGCCGGCGTTCCCCGCCAGAAACTGAATCGCAATGTATTTGGCGTGACTCTCGGCGGGCCGATCAAAAAGAACCGGCTGTTCTACTTCCTCAACTATGAAGGCCGCCGCGACGCCAGCCAGCTCGGTGCTGTTTCTACCGTCCCCACCGACGCATTCCGCAACGGCATCTTCACTTACACCCGCAAGAATGGAACCGTCGGCACTCTATCGCCCGCCGACATCAAGGCGCTGGACCCGTTGCATATTGGCGAAAGTCAAGCCGCGCTGGCCCTGTTCCAGACCTATCCTCATCCCAACGACACTACCGCCGGCGACCAGTTGAATACCTCCGGATACCGCTTCAACGCCGCTGCGCCGCTGAAGTTCGACACCTACATCGCCAAAGTAGACTACAACATCGATACGGCCGGCAAGCACACCTTGTTCGTGCGCGGGAATCTGCAGAACGACCATTACACCAACTCCGCCGGACTGCCCGTGTTACCCGATCAGCCGGCGTCGCAGCTTTATTTGGATAACAGCAAAGGCTACGCCGTTGGCTATACCGCCATCGTCCGGCCCACGCTGATCAGCACCTTCCGCTTCGGGCTCACCCGGCAGGGGACCGATATTCTGGGCTCGGCTACGGGTAGTTTCGAGAATTTCCGCAGCATCTCCAACCGTTACGCCACCACCACGTCGCTCTCGCGCATCACTCCCGTTTACCAGATCAATGAGGACCTGGCCTGGACCCATGGGGCGCACAGCGTGGCCTTTGGCGGCGTGCTGCGCTTCATCCGCAACCATCGCGGACCGGACACCGGCACCTCCTTCAGCAATGCCAACGCGAACGCAAATTATCTGCTGGGCAGCGGATCGGACCTCGTCGTCGCCGATTCGCCCGGCGGCACTGCCTACCGCCGCTTGATGACCGATATTCTCGGCCTGTTGCCCCAACTCACCGCCAACTATAACTACGATCTGCAAGGCAACCTGTTGCCGCAGGGCACGCCCATCTTCCGCACCTTCGCCAGCGAAGAGTACGAGATGTACATCCAGGACACCTGGAAGGTCAGCCGCGCACTCACCGTAACGGCGGGTCTACGCTACTCCCTGATGCCTCCGGTGTATGAGACGAACGGGTACCAGACCACACCCAATCAGCCGCTCTCCGCGTGGTATGAACAGCGCGGGCTGCTTGCTTCGGAAGGCAAGCCGCAGTCGCTGGTGACGCCAGTCGGTTACGACCTGGCTAGCCGTCACAATGCCGACCTCTATCCCTACCAGCGCGACCTCGGCCCGCGCATCGGTCTGGCCTACTCGCCGCAAGGCAACGATGGACTGAGCAAGTTCCTGTTCGGTGGGCCCGGAAAAACCTCCATCCGTGCAGGCTTCGGCATCTTCTACGACCTGTTCGGCCAAGGAATCATCCGCAACTACTCCGGCACCGCGCTCGGCCTTACCAGCCAGCTCCAGATTGCGCCCGGTGAATTCACCCCCAGCACCGCTCCGCGCTTCCAGGGCTTTTTCAACCTGCCAGCCAACATACTGCCGCCTGCTCCCAAGGGCGGTTTCCCGCAGATCCAGCCCGATGGATTTGCTATCACCAACAGTTTCGACGACAAGCTGAAGTCGCCCTATTCGATGAACCTCGACCTGAACGTGGGCCGCGAGTTCAGCCACGGGTTGTTCTTCCAACTGGGCTATGTCGGGCGTCTGTCGCGCCGTTCTTTGATTAACGACGACATCGGAATGCCCACCAATCTCAAAGATGCCAAGAGCGGCATGACCTACTTCCAGGCCGCCAGCATTCTGGCAACTCAGGCCAAGGCCGGCGTGCCCACCGCAAATGTGGCCCCCGTCGCCTTCTGGGAGAACCTGTGGCCCGGCGCCGCGGGGAATGGCCGGACGGCTACCCAGGGCATCTACCGCCGCTTTTTGGCGAATCTCTACGACTGGACCTCCGCGCTCCAGGACATCGACCAAAACTGCGTGCCGTCGTGCAGCGTCTTCGGCCCGTATGCCATCTTCAACAGCCAGTTCTCCTCGCTCCAGGCCACCCGCTCAGTCGGCGGCGGAAGCTATCATTCCATGCAACTGGTGGCGCGCAAGCGCTTCGCGCAAGGTGTGACTTTCGACTTCAACTACACCTTCTCGAAATCGATCGACTTGGGCTCCGGCCGTGAAGTCGGCGGCTCAACCGGCAGCCTGATCCAGAACACCTGGGATCGGTCGCAGTCGCGCGCGATATCCGATTTCGATGTCCAGCACCTGGTCAGCGCGCTGGCGGTGGTCGAGTTGCCGTTCGGGCAAGGCAAGAGATTCCTCAATCAGGGCGGCTTCCTGAATGCCGTGGTTGGGGGCTGGCAGTTGAGCGGCATCTGGCGTCAGTCCAGTGGGTTGCCCACCAGCATCGCCTCCAACGGCGTTTGGCCTACAAATTGGGAGCTCTCCGCCCCGGCCACCCAGAGCGCCGTCATCGGCGACATTCATTCGACGAAGAACGGTCCTGCCCCGGGCGCAGGCGGCTCCTCCGGACCGAATCTGTTCCTAAATCCGGCCACCATCATTCAGGCCTTCACTCAGACTCTCCCAGGCGACAGCGGCCAGCGCAACGGCATCCGCGGCGACGGCTTCTTCACCATCGACATGGGGCTGAGCAAGCGCTTCAAATTATTCACCTTGCATGACAATCCGCACACTCTGCAGTTCCGCGCCGAAGCGTTCAACCTCACCAACTCGGTGCGCTTCGATCCGAATTCGGCGAACACGGATATTAACATCCCAGCCACGTTCGGCAAGTACACCGGGCTGCTGGTGAAGCCGCGCGTCATCCAGTTCGCGGCGCGGTACGACTTCTAAACACAAGTTGCACTGCCAATTGTGGGGCGGACCCCCTGGTCCGCGGCCGACGCCCTCGTCGGCCTGTCCGGGTTTGCGACGTTGCTCATGCGCACATGCTCACGACGCACCGTTTCGTAGGGCTTGAGTTTCTTCTGTACCAATCGGGGACGGGGCCAGGCAGCCCGTCCCCTTCCTTTTTTTTTGAGCCCTTCTAGCCCCCGCAGACTGTTCAGATTCCAATGGAAACGATTACAGGGTCCAACAGTTGCTAAGAACGTTATAAAAAACTAACTTCTTGACTTGAACCCCTGTTATCTGATATTCAATTTAGAACCAAGATTGGTTGGGGCGTACGAAAAAGGAAAGGGTGTACTCCATGCACAGATTGCTTTGGGTCCTTGCGATATCTCTGTTTCTTGGCGCGGCATTGTTCGGCCAAACTACCTCTCTCACTGGTACTGTAACCGACCCGACAGGTGCGGTCATACCAAACGCGACGATCACCATCGTCGAAACTCAAACAGGTGCGCAGCGCGAGGTCACGGCCGACAACCAGGGCCGTTACACCCTCTCGCAATTGACCCCCGGAACCTACAAGTTAACGGCGAAGGCCACCGGCTTTGCGGACGTTGTCATCAACAACGTCCAGTTGCAAGTCAATCAGCCTTCCACGATAAATGTCACCTTCGAGAAGGTCGGCGCCACGGCAACCACGGTTCAAGTTGAGGGTACGGCGGTACAAGTGAATACCACTGACGCGTCGCTCGGGAACGTGATCACCACGCAGCAGATCGTCGAGTTGCCGATGTACGCCCGTAATATTGTCGGCCTGCTGGCAGCCCAGCCCGGCGTGACCATCTTCGGGTCGGCCGGTCAAGGCGCGAACGGTACCAACAATCTGGACACCCGCAGCGGATCTGTGAACGGAGGCAAGGCGGACCAGGCCAACGTCTCGCTCGACGGCGTCGACGTCAACGATCAAAACGCACGAACCGCTTTCACTTCGGTCCTCCGTGTAACGCCCGACTCGGTGGAAGAATTTCGCAGCACAACAACCAACGGCGATGCCGGCACCGGACGAGGTTCGGGCGCCGATGTGGCCTTGGTTACCAAGTCCGGCACGAACCAGTTTCATGGATCGCTGTACGAATATCGCCGCGGTTCGGAGACTGCTGCCAACAGCTTCTTCAACAACCGCTCAAAGATCGCCCGTCCGTTCTTGCTGATCAATGTCTTCGGCGGTTCTGTGGGCGGCCCGATCAAGCAGAACAAGCTCTTCTTCTTCCTGAACTACGAAGGCCGGCGCGATCGTAGCGCGACGTCGGTCACGCGAACTGTACCGACCGACTTGATGCGGCAGGGGATCCTTCAATACCATGACGGCAGCGGTAAACTCCAGCAAATCACGCCGGCGCAGATCAAGCAGATCGATCCGAACGGCATCGGCATCTCCCAAGCGGGGCTGAAAGATCTGCTCCTCCTTCCCGTTGGAAACAACAACGCCGTTGGTGACGGGATCAACACCATTGGCTATACGTTTAATACGCCAGTGGCCTCGGATCAGAACACCTACGTCGCCAAGTTCGACTACAACATCGACAACTCGGGCAAACACCACCTGTTCTGGAGAGGCAACCTGCAGAACGATTCGGCCAATGGCGCTCCGCAATTTCCAGGACAACCGGCCGCGAACGTAACCTTGGCCAACAACAAGGGTTTTGCGACGGGGCTGACCAGTGTGTTGACCTCTAACATTGTGAACAATTTCCACTACGGCTTCACGCGGGTTGGCGGCGAAGCCAGCGGTGTTCTTACCAGTCCCTTTGAATGGTTCCGGGGTTACGATACTCCGTTCGCCACTACTACGGGAACCGTACGCATCCTCCCGGTCCACACCATTTCAAACGATCTCTCCTGGAACCACGGCGCACACGCGTTCCGTTTCGGTGCGGTCGTCCGGCTGGTTTCGAACCAATCGTCCAGTCTGTCGAACTCCTATAGCAGTTCCAGTTCGAATCCTTCCTGGCTGACCGGATCTGGCGCGGATCTGATTGGTAACCTCACTGTCGCTAATGGCGATCTGCAGAGTGTCCAGTACGCCATGGGCGCGCTGCTCGGCATTCAGGCACAGGGTACCGGCAGGTTCAACTACCTGGTGAATGGAAACGTAATAGCCCCCGGATCTCCAGTGCTTCGAAATTTCCTAAATCATGAGGGCGAGTTGTACGCCCAGGATACCTGGAAAGTCACGCGGAATTTGACGGTGACCTATGGACTGCGCCTGTCGCTGGAACCGCCGATCTACGAGGCGAACGGCCAACAGGCATCCACCAACATCCCGATTGCCGATTTTCTAGGGCAGCGCGTGGACTTGGCGACTCGGGGGCTGTCGCAGGCTGGCGCTACACCCATCACCTTCCTCGACGCGAACGGGCCGGGTGGCCGGAGCATTTATCCGTACCACACCAACTGGGCTCCGCGCGTAGGTATAGCCTATTCGCCCAAGGCCACCGATGGCCTGTCGAAGTTCTTCTTCGGCGGACCCGGCAAGACTTCCATTCGAGCTGGATTCGGATTGTATTACGACATCATCGGCCAGCCCCTGGCCCAGACTTTCAGCAATAGCCAGTTTGGTCTGTCCAGCCAGGTCAGCAATCCGCCGAACACGCTCTCGTTGTCCGCTGCTCCACGGTACACCACGTTTTTCACTGTCCCTGCGGCGATCGTGCCTCCGGCGCCGAAAGGTGGATTGCCGGTGACCTATCCCAACTTGTTCGCCATCACCAATAGCATCGACGACAAGCTGAAGGCGCCGTACACTGAGAACCTCGATTTCAGCGTCGGCCGCGAATTTAGTCACGGCTTCTTCATACAGGCCGCCTACGTGGGCAGGCTGTCCCGGCACTCGCTGATCCAACGCGACCTTTCTGAGCCGGTGGACATGGTGGATCCCAAGTCCGGCCAGGACTACTATTCGGCCATGACCCAGTTGGGCCAGATGCTGGACTACCAGGGCGTGACCATCGCCAACTTGCCCAAGATTCCGTTCTTCGAAAATATGTGGGCGGGTGCGGCCGCCAACAATCCGGTGCTTGGCCCGTTGACTGCGACACAGGTCTGGGGCCTCGACTATCACGGCGACCCAACTCACAGCATCAGGAAGAACAGCAATCCTGGCGATTTCACCAATACGCTGAACAACGCGGACAACTCCGATAATTGCGGCCCAAAGACCACGTTCTTCACCAGCGGCTCCAACGCCGGCCGCGTCAATACAATGGCCTGCGGCGTCCAAGGGCCGTTCATGATGTTCAACCCGCAGTTCTCAGCACTCTCGGCTAACAGCTCCATCGGCAAGGGGAACTACCACGCGCTGCAATTGGTAGTGCGGAAGCGGTTCTCCGCCGGGCTGCTCTTCGATTTCAACTACACGTGGTCGAAGTCCATCGATCTGGCGTCCACCGCCGAGGGCAGCAGCTTCCTGGGCTTCGTCATCAATACCTTCAATCCCAGCCAGATGAGAGGCGTGTCCTCTTATGACACCACCCACTCGGTGAATGCCAACTTCGTGTACCAGCTTCCGTTCGGACGAGGCAAGAAGTACGGCGGCAACTCGAACAAGTTTGTCGACGCTTTGATCGGCGGTTGGGAAGTCAGCGGGCTCTACCGGCAGACCTCCGGCCTGCCGTTCACTGTGATCAACGGCCAGCGCTGGCCAACCAACTGGAATCTCGGCGGCAACGGTACCCCGAATGGCCAGCCGATTCCGGCCATCGTCAGCACCGGCAACTCCACTGGAATCGGCGGACCGAACCTGTGGCAGAATCCGGCAGCGGCATTCGCGGCGTTCCGGGAAGACTTCCCCGGCGAGTCGGGCGGGCGTACCAACCTGCGCGGCGCGGGCTTCTTCGATATCGACACCGGCGTCTACAAGCGGTTCAGCATGCCTTACAACGAGAACCACAAGCTGGTCATCCGCTGGGAGAGCTACAACCTGACCAACTCGGTACGGTTTGATCCGGCCTCCGGTGCAGGTTCTGGAAACTCCAGTTCCAGCACTCAGTCCGCTACCAGCTTCGGCAAATTGAGCACCCTGCTGGTTCAGCCGCGGCAAATGCAGTTCGCCCTGCGCTACGAGTTCTAGCCGGGCTACTCAGTAATCGCGTCTTTCAATTGGCGGGGAGACAAAGGTCTTCCCGCCATGTTTATTTGACGGATCGCATTCCTTGAGTGGAGAAGGCTGCTGAAAAACCAATTCCAGCCGCGGATTTCCGATTGGCATGTGTTTTGATCGGCGTTTATCGGCGTTCATCTGCGGCCATCGATTCCCCGGCCTTTTCAGAATATGCAACAAGTGCTTCCCGATTTCACCCTTACTGGGCTTGGGTCCGTTGGTCAAAGGCCATGGCAGCTAGTCCCCGGCGGCCCGGTGATGCTCAATACCGGGAAATGCGCGGCTGCCCGGTGGCGACCAAGACGCTGGATGTACGCGCCGGCAGTCGTCGCTCAACTTCGGTTTGATAGAATTCTGGCCACCAGCCGGTTTCTGTAATATAATACCCAAGACCGTCACATCTCTATTTTCTTGCGAGGTTTATGAAACGAATTATTGTGTCCCTGCTGTTCCTGGGCGTTGCCTCCACGGCCTTTGGCCAATTGACGCAAGCTCAGAAAGTTGCCGATTTCACCGCGCTCGCCGCCTTGTATGACAAGAATTACGAGCCGTACGAGTTCAAGCGCGACGTCATTGGTTTCGACCTGCTCAACTTGACGCCTTGGCTCGCCCAGGTGAATGCCACCAAAGACGACCTGTCCTTTTACGACGTCTGCGTGCGCTATGTGGCCAGCCTCAAGGATAGCCACGACGAATTCATCCTGAATGCGAACTTCGAAGCGTTCTTGCCATTCACCGTCGATATCTACGATGGCAAAGTTCTGGTGGATTTCATCGACCGTATTTCACTGCCCTCGAAGAACTTCCCGTTCCAGGTGGGCGACGAGATGGTATCCGTTGACGGCACCACGGTTGCGGATTGGATCACCGCTCTCCAGCCCTACACGGTGAATGGATCGGCCAACGCGGTGAGCCGCAATCGTCTGGCTGCGTCGATGATCATCGATCGCTACCAGGGCTGGTATCCCTTCGCATCGAAAATAGGGACCACGGCCGTTGTAGTCTTCCGGCGACAGAACGGGAACCTCGAAACCGACAATATCGCCTGGCAGCTTTTCGGTACTCCGCTGGCAGGCGATGGACTGTTGCCGAATCCCAAGACTTCATCGGCCATTCGCGCGTCCAGCAACGAGGACGCTCAGCGCTTCCGTCAAACCTTGCGGCATCACGGCCGGCTGGCACAAAACGCCTGGGGCTTGGACACCACTTCCGCGGCGCCCGAGGAAAAAGTAGCCGTTCCAGATTATATGGCTCCGCTGGAGAACCTGCGCACTATGGGCTATAAGCATGCCAATTTGGTGGGCGGATCCATCTCCCCGTTCGACTCGCGGACGCCCCTGTTTGCCCCACCCGCGGGCTTCAAGCTGAGATTGGGCAGCAAGTCTAGCGACTTTTTCCTCTCGGGGACCTTCCCGGCCGGCAAACTCAACATTGGCTTCATTCGAATTCCCAGTATGTCGCCTTCCAGCCAGAACGCCGCGTTGAATCAGTTCCTGGCGGAAGTGATTTTCTTCCAGCAGAACACCGATGGCCTGGTGATTGACGTAATGGGAAATGGCGGCGGGAGCATTTGCTATACCAATGTGCTGCTGCAAATGCTTAATCCCACCCCATTCCGCCAACTGGGATTCCAACTGCGCGCCACCCAGACTTGGGTAAACAACTTTTCCGGCGCGTTGACTTCGGCCAAACTCAATGGCTCGCCGCAGTATGTAATCGACCTATACACCGCGTTTCTCGCGGAGGTCCAGCAGGCACAGGCCCAGAACCGCGGATCCACGGGACCGCTGCCCCTGTGCGGCGTCGATTTCGAACATACTCAACCGCTCAAAGACCAGACTGGCGCCGTCATCTCCTACACCAAGCCGATCGTAGTGCTGACGGATAATTTCACATTGTCCGCCGGCGAACTCTTCACGGCCACACTTCAAGACGCGAAACGCGCCACGGTTTATGGAACCAGGACCGACGGCGGCGGCGGCTCCGTGGTGGAGTTTAACACCACGCCCTTCTCCGAAGGCTTCGCTCGCGTAACGCTTTCGCTGGCCATCCGGGCGCAGCCTGTAACCACCCCCGGCTTCCCTTCGCTCCCGTTGATTGAGAATATCGGCGCTTTCCCGGATGTCGCTGCCGACTACATGACGGTCGACAACCTGAACAAAGGTGGAGCGACGTTCGTCACCGGATTCACCACCCTGATTTCCAACTTGGTCAATCAGGGTCATCCGTAAACTCGCTCTCCCTGTCACAATAGAAGTACATGACAGGGAATGAAATCCGCCAGAAGTTTCTGGACTACTTCGCTGCGCACGGCCACCGGGTGGTGCGCAGCTCGTCGCTGGTGCCGGCTAACGACCCGACGTTGCTGTTCGCCAACGCCGGAATGAATCAGTTCAAGGACGTCTTCACCGGTGCTGAAAAACGCGACTACTTGCGCGCCGCCACCTCGCAGAAGTGCGTCCGCGCGGGCGGAAAGCACAACGACCTCGACAACGTCGGCTACACTCGGCGGCACCAGACCTTCTTCGAGATGCTGGGCAATTTTTCCTTCGGCGATTATTTCAAGCGCGAAGCCATCGGGTTCGCCTGGGAATTGCTGACGAAGGAATTCGGCCTCCCCAAGGACAAACTCTATGTCAGCGTTTTTCGCGAGGACGACGACGCGGAAAATCTCTGGCAGGAAGTGGCGGGCGTGCCGAAGAGCCGCATCGCGCGCCTGGACGAAGCGGATAACTTCTGGCAGATGGGCGATACCGGCCCGTGCGGTCCATGCTCGGAGATCTACTACGATTTCGGACCGGAGGCCGGCGAGGGCGAATTCCCGCACAATACCGGCGAGCGCTTCGTCGAGGTCTGGAATCTGGTCTTCATGCAGTTCGAGCGCTCCGCCGACGGCAAAATGACGTCGCTGCCGCGCCCTTCCATCGACACCGGCATGGGGCTGGAGCGCATCACCTGCGTGCTTCAGAACAAGCTCTCGAACTACGATACGGACCTGCTGCGGCCGGTCATCGATCGCTCGGCTGAACTGATCGGCGTCGCTTACGGCGAAAACGATCGCACCGATGTCGCGCTACGCATCAACGCCGACCACTCGCGAGCCACCGCGTTTCTGATTCACGATGGCGTGCTGCCTTCGAACGAAGGTCGCGGTTACGTGCTGCGCAAAATCATGCGCCGGGCCATACGCAACGCCCGCATGATCGGGCGCACGGAGCCGTATCTGTACCAGCTCGCCGGATTCGTGGCCGAGCTGATGAAGCCCGGCTATCCCGAGCTGATGGAGAGCATCCAGCGCGTCGCCCGCGTGGTGAAGGACGAAGAGCATCGCTACGCCACCACTTTCCAGATTGCGGAGAAGGTGTTCGTTGAAGAAGCGAAATCGGCTGCTAACGGCGCAATCCCCGGTGCAGTCGCCTTCAAGCTGTACGACACCTACGGTCTCGCCCTCGAAGAGCAGGAAGACATGGCCCGTGAGCGCAATCTGACCATCGATCACGAAGGCTTCACCGCGGAAATGGAGAAGCAGCGCACCCGCGCCCGCGCAAGCTGGAAGGGTGCGGACAAGACGCAGATCTCACCTGTGTATCGCGATCTGCCGCCGACCGAATTCATCGGGCGGGACACTTTGGAAACGCCGGTCAAGGTGCTGCGCGTTCTGGAACACGAGGGGAAAAACGAACTGGTGTTCGATCGCACGCCCTTCTACGCCGAAGCCGGCGGACAGGTGGGCGACTCCGGCGTGCTGCTTCTCGCCAGTGGCGACCAAGTTGCCATCGTCGAGGACACTTACAAGCCCGCTCCTGGCGCAACCGTTCACCGCGTCCGGACGCTTGCTCCGATTCACGAAGGCGACGTGCTGGTGGCCAAGGTGAACGGCGGCTTGCGCCACTCCACCATGCGCAACCACACCGCGACGCATCTGCTGCATGCCGCGTTGCGCAAGGTTCTGGGGACGCACGTCAAGCAGGCCGGTAGCATCGTCGATCCCGGCCGGCTGCGCTTCGATTTCACGCACTACGCCGCCACCGTTCCTGAAGAGCTGGCTGAAATCGAAAAGCTCATGAACGAGCACATCCTGGAAAACACCGAGGTCCACACCGATGTCATGGATCTCGATCAGGCGCTAAACACCGGTGCCATGGCCCTCTTCGGCGAGAAGTACGGCGATCACGTCCGCGTGGTCTCCATCCCGGATTTCAGCAAGGAGCTGTGTGGAGGCACGCACGTCCGCCGCACCGGCGATATCGGCATCTGCAAAATCACCTACGAAGGCAGCATTTCGGCCGGCGTCCGCCGCATCGAAGCAATCACCGGCGAGGCCGCGCTGCGCAGGTTCCAGGAAACCATCCAGCACATCCATCGGGTGTCCGATATCGTGCATGCCCCGGAATCCGAAATGATCGAGCAAGTGGAAAAGCTGCTCGAAGACAAGAAGGCTCTCGAAAAGCGAGTCGAGCAGATGAAAGAAAAGCTCGCCCGCGCGCAGGTAGCTGAGCTCGAAAGCTCGGTTAGAGAGGTAAAGGGTGTCAAAGTGCTCGCCGCCCAGGTTCCGGGCATGGATCGTGAACAACTGCGCACTCTGGTCGACTCCTTCCGCGCCAAGTGGAAGAGCATTGTCATCGTGCTGGCGTCTTCGGAGGACTCGACCGTCTCCATCGTTTCTGGAGTCACCAAGGACCTCACGTCCAAAGTTCATGCCGGTAAGTTGGCGGGCGCTGTGGCCCAGGCTGTCGGCGGGAAGGGCGGGGGACGGCCGGACATGGCCGAGGCCGGCGGCAAGGATCCGGCTGCGCTCCCGGCTGCGCTCCAGTCCGTTTACACCAGCGTGGAAGGGATGCTCTGACCGTGCAGCGCTTCGATGTCGTGGTGGTCGGCGCAGGCCCCACCGGGCTCGCCTGCGGAATCGAGCTGAAGCAGCGCGGCGTCAATACCGTCCTGATCGACAAGGGTTGTGTAGTGAACTCCATCTACAACTACCCCACCCACATGGTGTTCTTCACTACGCCGGAGCTTCTCGAAATCGGGAACATTCCCATGACTTCGCTCAACGAGAAGCCCGGCCGCACCGAAGCGCTGAAATACTACCGGCGCGTCGCCGATCATTACCAATTGCTCATTCACCAATATGAGCGCGTGCTGTCGATCGATGGCGACGACGGTGAGTTCCGGGTTCTGACGAATAAGGCTGAGTATCAGGCCCGCAAGATCGTGCTCGCCACCGGCTATTACGATCTGCCCAACATGCTCAATATTCCGGGCGAAGACTTGGAGAAAGTGATCCACTACTACAAGGAGCCGCATCCTTATTACGATCACGATGTGATCGTGGTAGGCGCGAAGAACTCCGCCGCCATCGCGGCCTTGGAGCTCTACTGGACTGGCGCGCGTGTGACCATGGTCCACCGCGGCAAGTGGATCTCCGACCGCGTTAAATACTGGATCAAGCCGAACATCGAGAACCGTATCAAGAATGGCGAGATCCAGGCTTACTTTGAGTCGAGAGTGGCCGGGATTTATCCCAAGACAGTAGTGCTGGACACGCCCGAAGGCCGGGTGACGCTGAAGAACGACTTTGTCTTCGCTCTAACCGGTTATCATCCCGACCTCGAGTTTCTCGCCGCGCTCGGTATCCGGCTGGAACCGGTGTCGCAGCGGCCGCGGACGAATCCGGACACGCTCGAAAGTGACCGGCCCGGCATCTTTCTGGCGGGCGTGATCGTCGCCGGGATGCATACCAACGAGATCTTCATCGAGAACGGCCGGTTCCATGGCAAGAAGATCGCTGAGGCGATTGCTGAGGCGCTTTCCTCGAGTTCCACTCGACGGGACTTGGCCAAGTTGTAGAGCACGCACCATGTGAAGACAAAGCGGGCGTCGGCACGAGTGCCGACGCGGCACGCAAAGTGCGTGCGCTACACTCCCAGGCGCTGTTTTAGGGCTTTGACCCGGTCGCGGGAGACTGTCAATTCGGACTTTTTCTCGTCCTTCAGGCGGACCAGCATCTTGCCGGCGAACCAAGTGTGCAACTCATGAACGTAATCTACGTTGAGCAAGATGGCGCGGTGGATGCGAAGGAATTTGCGCGGGTCCAGCTTTTGCTCCAGCTCCTGGATGGTGTGATCGATCACGTAGTTCTTAGCCGCTGTCGCCGCGTAGGTGAGCTTGTCGCTGGCGTAGAAATGGGTGACGCGGGAGAGTTCGACGAACTCCACTCGCTCACCGGTCTTCGACGCGATGCGATCCGGGTACGCGGCCGCAAGCTTCTCCAGGAGTTCGCGAATTTCCGGCCTAGGCTCCATGCCGCCGCGCATGCGCTCGATCCGGTCCAGGGCGCGGGTCAATTGAGCGGCCTCGATGGGTTTCAGCAGGTAGTCAACCGAATTCACGCCGAAGGCCCGCAGGGCGTATTGGTCGTAGGCCGTGGTGAAGACGATCAGCGGCTGCGGATCGAGGTTCGCCAGCATTTCAAAGCCGTTCATGCCGGGCATTTCAATATCCAGGAACAGCACGTCGGGCTTGGCGGCGAGAATGGCGTCGACTGCCTCCACGGGGTCGGTACACGTGCCCACCACCTCGGTGCGGCCTGTGGCGGCGAGCATTCGCGAAAGGCGCTTCAAGGCCAGCGCCTCGTCGTCAACCAGAAATGCTCGGATAGCCATTGCCGTTTTGGGGGATCGATAGAGTCAAGTTATTGCGATTATCGCGCCGTTGGAGCGTGAGCGCGGCGTGGTCGCCATAGAGTGTCGCCAAGCGTCCCTTCAAATTATCGAGGCCGTGTCCTTTGGGAGACGACTCCAAGGTAAACGCCGGTCCTTCGTCGGAGACTTCGAGGCGAAGCTGGCCGTTGTCGCGCGCGCCGGCGATGCAGATTTCGCCTCCCGCGCGGCTGGGCGCGATGGCGAACTTCACGCTGTTTTCGACAAGAGTCTGAACCGACAGGGGCGGCACTCGGGTACCCTCCAGATCGCCCGAGATATCCATGCGATAGCGCAGCCGGTCGCCGAATCGGGCGCGTTCGATCTCCAGGTAATCGGCGACGATCTTCAATTCGCTCGCGAGCGGCACCAGGCCCGCTTGATTGGCGTCGAGTGAAAATCGAAGGAGCGCGGCCATCTGCTCGATCAGCCGCTCGGCTCGCGCCGGATCTTCGGGGATCAACGAGGAGATGGAGTTCAGAGTATTGAACAGGAAATGGGGATGGATGCGCGACTCAAGCGATGCCAACTGCGCCTCCGTAGCGAGCTTGAGGGCGCGCTCGCGCTCCAGTTCCTTGGTGCGAAGTTGCAGTGTGGTTTCATCCAGGCGGGCGCGCATACTCTCGTACAGGGAGATGGTTCCGCCAGTTACGAAGGTTATGAAAATCGCGATCTTCACGCTCCCTGAGAATTCAATCCAGTAAACATCCGGCTTGAGCCAACCGAACATTACCAGCACCAGTCCGGAGATCATGCTGCCGACGACCGCCGCGGCGAACATAGCAGTGAACGCGAGGGTCCACCGCACCCAGGGGCGAAAACCACAGACGAGAAGCCAAAGTCGCGGCAGTGAGAGTTCCGACAGCACGCCGATACAGTTGGCATAGACCAGCGCATAGCGGAACGTTTCCCAGAGGCGGCTGGCCGAGACGCGATTGCCGAGCGCGAACAAGAGGATTGGAGCAAGCAGGGCGGCGGCGCAGTTGGCCAGCAGGTATCCGAGCCAGCGCTTGTAGTTCTTCATGACCGCCTTTCAGTCTTGGATGTGGGCAGGTTGGCAACCTTGCAGCGGGATGGTAACCCGCTTGGCGAAGCGCGATTGACAATCGCGCGCAGGTTGGCAACCTGCCCCACAGAGCGGCTCCACAAAATCGTCGCGTGCTGCCACGATTCTCAAGTCTAGTAGTACATCGCACACTGCCATTTACTCCATCGTAGAGCACGCTACTTGCCAGTGTGGCAGCCCAGGCAACCGGCCTGTGCCGGGGCGAGCGATTTGGTCTCCAGCCAGGTGTTGGCCGACTTCTCGTATGGCGTACCTTTCATCTCTTTCTGTATCCGCTCGAACCAGGCCTGCGCCTTTTCCTGCTGGCCGAGGCGGCTGTAGCCATCGGCGAGGGCGATCATCAATTCGCCGCGCGGATGCGTGCCCAGTTGACTGAGATCGGGGCCTTGGATGGAGTACGCCTTCTCAAAATCGGTCATCGCCTTCTCGATCAGCGGTTGCGCCATTTGCGGGGGTACGTAGTGCGAGGCGGTGGCGAGCGTAGCGCCACGCGGAATGCGGACGCCCAGGTTGTCGGGCTCCAGCGCGACAGCATCATCCATTTCCTTCAGGCCGCGCTGCCATAGTTCACCGCCCTTTTGTTGATCGCCTTTTTGGAACAATTGGCCGGACTCATAGAACAGCCCGGCGCCATGCCATACCAGCGCCTCGGCAACCTTGGGATTCGTAGCGAGCGTATCCTCGCAGATCTTCATACCCTTGTCGAGCGACGCAGCGTCGCCCGAGAATCCGGCAAAGAAGTAGTTGCGAACCTTGAAATCGAATCGTTCGGCGGCGGCCAGCGCTCCGGCGGCCAGAACGGTCAGTGCAATCAGTCTGGTTTTCATTTGGATCTCCCTTCGTTAGCAGGATAAGCGGGCGGGGAGGCGGGTTCGGCAATTACCGGACGAGGGGTCGAAGAACTGGATGAAGCGCCGGGATCGGGGGATGAGCCGCTATTCGCTGCTGCCGGTGTAGAACGGGGCTTCCTGATAGGTTTCCTTGGAATAGCGCGACCGTTCGCCGCGGGGCCGCCGGCCGGCGTATTCCAGGCGCATGTCCTTGCTGACCTCGTCGAGCATTTCGACGTTGGCTTCCCGGCCTTCCACCGCGAAGCAGGTGAGCAGCAGGTTATCGCAGATGGCGTTGATCAGGCGCGGGATGCCCTGGGAGCGGACGTGGATCTCGGCCAGAAGATCCGGTGAGAACACGGTTTGATCGGCCATGCCCGCCTTTTCCATGCGCGTGTTGATGTATTGGGCGGTGTCTTCCGGGCTGAACGGCTCCAGATTGCAGCGCAGCACGATGCGCTGTTTCAACTGGCGGAGGTTGGGCGCTTCCAGTTTGCGATCGAGCTCCGGCTGGCCGGCGAGAATGATCTGCAACAGTTTTCCACGCCTGTTTTCCATGTTACCGAGCAGGCGGATTTCCTCGAGCACGTCCCAATCCAGGTTGTGCGCTTCATCGACGATCAGCACAGTGGTACGGCCCTGGTCGGCCTGGTTGAGCAGCAGCGAATTGAGCGCGAACAGGACTTCGGTTTTGGAGGTGCGCTCGCAGCGGAGGTCCAGGTCGTAGGCGATCATTTCGAAGAACTGGGACGAGGTGATGCGGGAATTGAAAATAAACGCGAACTCGATGTACTGCGAATCCAGAAAATCGCGCAGGCATTCCAGCATGGTGGTTTTGCCGGTGCCGACCTCGCCGGTGAGGACGATGAAGCCCTTGCGGCTTTGCACGCCGTAGATGAGATTAGCGAGCGCCTCCTCGTGTTGCTGGCTGCGATAGAAGAAGGCGGGATCGGGGCTCAGACTGAAAGGACTTTCAGCGAAGCCGAAGTAAGCATTGTACATATGCGAGTTCGGGAACGGTCCTGCACGGACTGTAACTCATCTTAACACGCACGGCGGGGGCCTCCACTACTAGGTAATACGCCAAGTGTTGGTTGAGGTTAGTGAACAATCCTCGGTTGGCTGTCGGGCCCTGATGGAGGCGCTGGTAACCATGCGCTACAGACTGGCTAAGGGACTGCAAGACGGTGCGCCGGAGAGAATTGAACGAATGTCTGAGGTCAACGGAGGCTGTCCCGAGCGCATTTGCGCTCCATAATCGAGTGGCAAGATTTGTCCGTTCGGATGGATTCGTTTGTTCATCGCTGCACCGTAAGAAGCGTGCCGCTCGGCGTGGTTACGCCGCGATACGTGGCCACAATGGTTTGATCGCCGTCGGGCGTATTCGGCGGCACAACAATATTGAATTGAAACTCGCCCGGTGTAATATTCAGCCCTGCGAACTGCACCTCCGAGCTGATACCCGCAATCTTGATGTCCGGCAACTGCGAAAGCGTGCCTGACTGCATCGGCGAACCGCTGACCACGGGCGTTGAGGTTGCCCCGAAGCCATTGGCATAAATCACGATCGTCTCACCCGGTTTGGCCGGCGTGCTGGAGCCGGGATACAAGCTCGCTGGACCGAGCAGGGTGCCATTGGCATGCGTCGCCGCGACATACGGTCCGCCGTTGAAGACGAAGAAGGACGGCGAAAGCGCCTGGGCCTGCGCAATGTAGCTCGTGCTCACAGCGCTGTTGTTCGTTACCTGCACCTGTACCTGTCCGGATATCGCATCGGGCGGTGTGAGAATGTTTACTTGGGTTGGGCTGATGTAGTACACATAGGCGCTCTTTCCGTTCAAGGTTGCGCTGACCTTATCCAACTGGATTGGCATCTGACTGTTCGTGAAGTCGGAAGTCTGCCAGATCCGCGTAGTGCCGGCCAGATTCAAACCTTTGATCTCGACCCAGGTGTTCGGCGCGATGACCGGTTTCTCACCTTCTGCATTGGCAACCAGCGTGATCGCGGGCGGCGAGAAGACCGCACTCGCCGCCATGGAGGCGAAGGCCGCGAGTCCGCCATTCCCCTGGCCGTTGTTGTCGTCCAGTATCCAGCTTCCGTGCTGACCAGCCGAATCGAAGTAGCAATAGGCTTTGAGTTGCGGAAATCGATTCTCTTGCAGATCGCTGAGCAGGCCCTGCAAGTAGGCCGCCTGAAACTCCTGGCTGTGCTCGGACCAATTCTGCGATCCGTTTTCGCCCACCATCAGAGGTTTGCCAGCGTACTGCGCCTGAGAGAAATCGCTATAGAAGGGCTCGATGTTGGTGGCGAATGTCGCCGAGGTACTGTCCTGATAGGTGTCCAGGCCGATCCAATCGACGTAGTCGTTGCCAGGATAGAACCCGTGCGGATCGTCGGCATTGGCATCGGCAGTATAATGACCGGGATTCCAAAGGAACACGACATTGCTCGCGCCCGCGGTTTGGAACAACTGCCGGATACGCCGCCAGGCTCCGATGAAATCGGCATAGACCTGTTGTGTGGGCGTTCCGCCGGTATCGCCGCGGCAGCTCTGGTTGTTTCCCAAAACGTTGAATTCCCAGAACCAGCGCAGTAGTACCGGGCCGGGGTATTGCGCCAGGGCGCGTGCGGTGGCCGTGATGATCGCGTCCTCATTGGCGTCGCCCGAGGCGATCACATGGTCGGAATTGGGCACGCTTCCATCGCAAACCCAGGAGATGACGGGGACGCGGCCATGGCTGATGTCACCCTGGAGGGCGACATCCGGTTGCAAGACGCCGTTGTTCAGCATGGCAGCGATATTCTTCCAAGCGTAATAGTGCAGATGTAGCGCAAAGCGGTGGTTAATCCCATTGGGTGCTGGCCCCTCGCGAACCTCAATTGCGGCTTCAGGGTTACCATGGGCCGGATCAGCCCAGATTCCGAGGTACGCCCCGGAGGCCGGGACCGGCAACGAGGAACCGCTCACCCACAACGCTGTCGAGAAGAAGACAAGAACGACCTGAAATGTTGTCATCCTAACCATCATTGAATTTTGATCGTACAGGAGACGCGCCGAGAGTCGCCGCGTTTTCATTTCCGATTTCTTGTATTTTATTTTAGAGCCTTTTCAAAGGCGGTGACAACGTGGGAACGCTTTCTCGCGGCGAGGTGGCTTTTGCGTCAGCTTGAATGTTCTCGCCACAAGGCTCAAGACGATTCAATATTCGGCTCGCGCCAAGTATGGCGGCGGCTCCCCACTCACGCGGCGGCTCAGGTCTTCTCAAGGAATGACACAAACGAACACTGTAAGGAGAGCCGCCGTCAGCAACAAAGAATAGGACATCCTCCATCTGAAGTACGATGCCTACAAGCGTCTGGCACTCTGTAGGATCTGGCCAGGGAACGATTGGGTGCTAACCGAATCCTTGGCGCAAGATGTTCCCGATAGCATTTATCAGCAGTACGCTGGCAAACCTCTGATGGTGCTGGCTAACAGGCGCGGCGATTCTTCTATGGATTGATGATTGGAGGTTTTATCCGCCGGCGGACTGATGCTTTTGGGAAGGCGTGCCTGTTTGGGCCTCGTCGATGTGTTGGAGGCGGCGCATCAAGGTCTCCAATCGGGCGGGTGAAAAAACGAAGCCATCGGCGGCTGGGTTGTAATCTATCTGCTTGGATTGATGGTGCTTCATGACTTGTGCGGCGGCGTCGAACTCGGCTTGTTCGCGCTCGCGGCGGTCGGCTTGGATGTCGCGGAACTGTTTGAGCGTGGTTTGAAACTTGCGCGTGAGGCGGTGTTCGTAGAGGCTGAATTTGTTCAGGGCTTCGACGAGTTTGAGCGGGTCTTGATACTCGGCGAGGGTGACCTTGCGCTCCAGATTGCGGCAGCGATTCAAACGCCATTGGGCGTCGGCCACTGTTTTCGCGAGCTGCTCTTCGAGCATGCCTTCGGGGCGGAGGTCTTCGATCATGCGGCTGCAGAAGTGGTGGTAGGCGTCGGCGTCCTCACCGGGGAGGAGGACGGCGTCGGCGGTGAGGCCGTGGCGGATTGCGTTCATGGCAGAACGGGATTTGCCTTCGGCGGTGCGGGGGCCGGTGGAGGATTCGGCGTTGGCGCGGTTGACGGCAGCGGTAGCGGACATATTTGAAACTCCTGAGTGGATTTGGGCGGACTTGTGCCCGAGGGAATGATAACAGCAGGTTGCAAGTGTCCTGGGGGTCTATGGCGGCAAGTAGTTGAAAAGAGGGATGCGATTTTCCGGCAAGGGCGGTGATCAGTGAGCGGGTCTTTTTGCTATGGCCGTTCGTATACGGATTGTTACCATGATCCTCGCGGCTGCCGTGAACCCGGAAACGTATAGCACTGCCGACGATGAGATTGCGCGGTTGAAGCGCTGCGATCCCGAGGCGCTGACCTCGTTTTTGTCGCGCTACCAGCAGCGGCTGTACCGGTTCCTGATCCGGCTGGTGCAGGATCCGGCGCTAGCCGACGATCTTTTTCAGCAGACCTGGCTGCGGGTGATGCAGAAGATCGGCGGCTACGATGCGCGGGCGCGGTTCGACACGTGGCTGTTTTCGGTGGCGCACAACCTGGCAGTCGACCACTTGCGCCGGCAGAGGAGCCGCAGCCTGGACGAGCCGGACGAATCGGGGATGGTTGCCGCCGACCGGCTGGCGTCGAGCGGGCCGGACCCATTCGAGGAATTCGTAGAATCCGAGCGGGCTGCGATGCTGGCGGAGGCCATGCAGGAGCTGCCCGCGATTCATCGCGAGGTGTTGAGCTTGCGCTTCGAAGAGGGAATGAAATTGGAACAGATTGCAGAGGTCGCCGCCGTGCCACTTTCAACGGTGAAGAGCCGCTTGCATCGGGCGTTGGACAGCTTGCGAGGGGCGGTGGAACGGCGGCTGCGAGGAAGGCGGAGCGAATGACGGAACACGAATCGATTCGGGCGATGCTGGCGCTAAGCGCGGCGGATGCGTTGGAGCCGGGGGAGTTGCGGCGGGTGCAGCAGCATGCCGAGAGTTGCGAGATCTGCCGCCGGGAGCTTCATGCCTGGAGTTTGCATGCGGAAGGTTTGCGGAGACTGCCGCAACCGATGGCGCCCGAGGGTTTGATGGAGCGGACCCAGGCGCGAATCATGGAGCAGCGTGAAGTGGCCGCCGCGCGGCGGGACGAAAACCGAATGCTGGCGGCGCTGGTGGCTTTCGGATGGGCGGCGAGCCTGGCCACGTGGGCGCTGGTTCGGGTTCTAGGGGGAGGTTCGCTGCAGGTATTCGGCGCGAATCTAGTGAGCGGCGTGACGTGGTCGCTTACGTCGACAGTATTGGTTTGGATGACGGCCGCAGCGGCGGCAACGATGTTGGGAAAGCGCAATCAGTTGAGGAGGTCTTATGAGCAGGTTTCCTGAAGAGGTGAAAGTGATTCCGTGGGGCGCCTGGGTTATTGCGGTGTGCATCGGCCTGGGCTTCGCGGCCCTGTTGCAGGTGGTGGCGATTCCGCGCGATCCGAAGTTGGCCGATTGGCCGGAACCATTTGCACTGTGCTTTTCGATAGGAATGGGGATGTTCCTGTTCATTTACACACTGCTGATTGGCTACGTCAATGGCGACGCTCGCCGAAGGGGAATGCGGTATGTGATGTGGACCTTGCTCAGCATTTTCATTCCCAATGGGATCGGCATTATTCTGTACTTCCTCCTGCGCGATCCGCTGCCGCAGGTCTGTCCGAAGTGCGGAGTCACAGTGAGATCGAAGGGTGCATTTTGCCCGGCGTGCGGCGCGACCCTTCGGAGCACGTGTCCCGCTTGTCATGGTGCGCTGGAGCCAGGATGGTCCCATTGCGCGAACTGTGGCGCCGAGGTGCGCCGCGCGTAGATCGAATCGTTAATTCAAATCTGGAGGGTTGGAGACAAAATATGAGACTGAATCTTGTTAGTCTTCTTACGGCTGGGTTGGCGCTGATGAGTGTAGGTGGCTTTGCACAACAGACGCCCGGAATAGCGGCGCACTGGGAAGGCACGATGCAGATGCCGGAAAAAGAGATGGGTATCGTAGTGGATCTCGGCCGGAACCCCAAAGGCGAGTGGATTGGTTCGTTCAGCATTCCCTCGGGCGAGATCATCGACGCGCCGCTCATGGACATTTCCGTGAAGGGCGCCACAGTGCGTTTCGGCCTGGGTGTGGCGAAAGCGTTCCTTGAGGGAACACTTTCCGGCGATGGCAACGGCCTGACAGGGACGGCGACGTCGGAGCGTGGAACGGCTCCGTTTCAGCTCAAGCGAAGCGGCGAGGCGAGGGTAAAGACGCCCGCGCCCAGCACCAGCCTGTCGAAGGACTTTGAGGGCACCTGGGAGGGGACGCTGGAGGCGCCGGGCGGACCTTTGCACGCAATATTGAAGCTGGCGCGCGCTTCCGACGGTGCAGCGACTGGAACATTGATCAGCGTGGATGAGGGCGGCCAGGAGTTCGCCATCACCACCATCAAGCAGGAAGACAAGCAATTGGAATTTGAGATCCGGGTAATTCGCTCGAAATATAGCGGCAGCCTGAACGGCAACGGCGAGATCGCCGGGGAGTATGCGCTTCCGCAGCTCAACTTGCCACTGGTCTTCAAGCGGCAGGCGGGGAAGCAATAGGGCACGGCCGCGGACCAGGGGGGGCCGCACGCTCAAGAAATACAACCACGACCGAGAAATACCTGAAAGGCGCCGGTCCACAGGCTGAAAAACAACTTTGGCCGCCGATGAACGCCGATGAACGCCGATAAAACATTTTGTTTTGATCTGCGTTCATCGGCGGCCATCGATTCGGAGGACTTTTTCAGCACCCTGCGAAAGAAAATGTCGAAACTCCAGGCACAGGATTTCGCCAAGCCAAGAATGGTTGCCTTAGTCGGAGCGGATGGCGGTGCTGGGGTCGATGCGGACGGCTCGGAGGGCGGGGGCCAGGCTTCCGGCCAGGGTCATGAAGATGCACAGGCCGGCGGCGCTTAGGAGTGTGAGCGGGTCGCTCGGTTGGACGCCGGCCAGGAGTCCTTGCAGCTTCACACTTGCTGCGTAGGCGAGAGGCATCCCGATTACGATGCCGATCGCGGCCAGCAAGAGTCCGTCGCGCAAGACCATTCTTAGGATGTCGGCACTCTGCGCGCCCAACGCCAGGCGAACACCGATCTCGCGAGTGCGATACGAAACCGCGAACGCCAACAGGCCGTGAATTCCTATCGCTGCCAACAGGAACGCGCTGGCGGCGAACGCGCCAAGCAGGCTAACCTGCACTCTGCGCCAGGTGGTGTCGGCTTCGACAATGTCGGAAAGCATCCGGACATCGGAGACAGGCTGCTCGGGATCGGCTTCGCGAATGATGCGGCGCAAGGCGGGCGCGAGCGCCTGAGTGTTTTCCGGCCCGCGCACTACGAGATCCTTGGGAGCGTACCAAGGCGACACCTGATCGTGCTGTTTGTACGGCAGGTAGACCTGCGGCTCACTGGTTCGCTCCAAGCCGCGAACGTGGACATCGCCAACCACTCCAACTACCACGCGGTCGAAGTTGCCGAAGTTAAATTGTTGGCCGAGGGGATTCTGATTGGGCCAGTATTTGCGAACGAAGGACTGGCTCACCAAGGCGACGAACTGGTTGTTGAATGTGTCGGACTCGCTGACGTCGCGGCCGGTGAGCAACGGAATGCTCATGATGGAAAAGAATCCGGGCGTGACGAAACGCAAGCTCGCCGTCTGGCGAGCAGTGAGGTCCTGGGGTTGGCCCTTCACTTCCACCGGCCAAACGCCGCCGCCCATGGCGATGGGAAGGAAACTGATGTAGGCCGCGTCCTTGACGCCGGGAAGTTGCCGGGCTTCAGCGAGGACGCGCGCGTAAAACTGTTCGCGCGCCGCCCGCTGCTGGTATTTCGGCAAGGGAAGCGCGGTTCGGAGGGTGAGGATGTTGTCCGATCGGAAGCCGGGATCGATGGCCTGGACTCGCCACAAGGCGCGTAAGAACAGGCCACAGGACACGAGAAGCACCACCGATCCTGCGACCTCGGCGATCACCAAGGTGGAGCGCAGCCGCTCGCGCCGGCCGCCGCCGGATCGCGCCGAATCGCGCAAATCGTTGGAATCGCCACCGCGACAGGCGCGCAACGCGGGGATTACACCGAAGCCGATTCCGGTGGCGCAGGTGACCAGCAAGGCGAAGAGGAGCACGCGGAAATCCATGGAGGGAATTTCGGCGATGGGCATGGAATCGGGAACCAGTTTGGCGAGCAGCGGCAGGGCGGACTTGGCCAGCCATAAACCGATGGTGCCACCGAGCAAGGCTAGAATCAGGCTCTCGGTTAGCATCTGGCGCACCAGGCGCTCGCTGCCCGCGCCCATCGCGGCTCGCACGGCTAATTCCTTGCGACGGACCATGGCGCGCGCGATCAAGAGGTTGGCGATATTCGTACACGCGATGAGAAGAACACACAGGGCCGCGCCGAACAGGGCCGTCAGCATGACGCGGCCGGCGGCGGAGATCCCATCGTCGCGGAGACGCACCACGGTTGCGCCTACGTGGGCGAGCTCTTTCGGATAGGCATGCTGTAATTGTCCGGCAATGGTGCTCAGTTCAGTTTGCGCAGTTTGCAGGGAGACGCCTGGCTTGAGGCGACCGATGGCGTAGACCCAGGTGTCGGTGCGATCTTCGAAGTGCCGGGGGCTGAAGCGCGTGGGCGTCCAGAGTTGGGCTTCGCGGCGTGGGAAATAGAAACTCCTGGGCATGACGCCGACGATGGTGGTGGGCATTCCATCCACTTTCACTTTTCGCCCGAGGACACTTGGGTCGCCAGCGAACATGCTCTGCCAGAGCCCGTAGCTGAGCAGCAGCGTTCCAGGCGCAGTGTCGCGATCGTCCTCGGCGGTGAAGGCGCGGCCGAGCATGGGCTTTACGCCGAGCACGGGGAACATATCGAAGGTGACCGATGCGCCCTCGATCTGCTGTGGATCGCGTTCGGCGATCAGATTGACGGAGAGCCCGCGATACATGGCCAAGCCATCGAAGGAAGTGCTCAGGCGTTTCCAATCGCGATAATTTGCCGGAGACATATCCCAACGAGTGCCCATGCGGCCGGCGCTGAAGGAATGATCTTCGTAGAGTTTTACCAGGCGGTCCTGACGGGCGTAGGGAAACGGCCGGATGAGGACATGGTCCAGCATGGTGAAGGCGGCGGTGCTGGCGCCGATGCCGATGGCGGCTACCGAAATCGCGGTGATGGTGAATCCGCGGGAGCGGGCCAGAGTGCGCGCAGTGTAGCGCAGGTCCTGGCGGAGGATGTCCAGGTGTACCATCGCCGCGTTGAACAAAACGTCGAACAGCGTTTCCAGCCAGAGCAGCAGAACGAGCAGGGGATTCCTGAGGCCGCGTGATCGCCGGGCGAAGACCGCGCACATCTCTTCGCCGTATTCGGCGCGGAATGAAGCTGGATAAGCGTGGAGCAGAGCGCGGTAGAATCGCATCACGCCCGTCCTGGAGCAAACCCGCTTTCGCGCGCCAGTTTCACAAGTTGGGTCAGACGGCGGGCTTCGGCGCGAGCCACGGTGGCTCCGTAGGGAGTGATGCGATAGTAGCGACGCCGTTCGTCGTCGTCTTCGGGCGCTGGACGGTCGCCGGTTTCGAGCAGGAGGCCTTGTTCCAGCATGCGCTGGATGGATCGATAGAGCGTGCCGGCGCTCAGCTTGAGCTCGCCATTGGTGCGGGCTGCGACGTCCTGGATGATGGCGTAGCCGTGGCGGTCCTCGTCGGCGACGGCCATGAGGATGTGAAAGGTGGCAGCGGGGAGGGGGAGGAGGGAGTGGGGATCGGGGAGCGTGGCTCGCATAGGTTCATTATAGCCACTGTGGATATATTGTCAATGGGTATATCAAGAAGGTGCCAGGTGCCAGGTTTCAGGTTTCAGGTGTCAGGGGTTAGGGGTTAGGGGCTGGGTGTTAGGTGTTAGGTGCTAGGTGTTAGGGGTGGATTGCGGCTGGGCCGCCTTCTTTAGTTTAGTTCGAGTTGTTGAAAATCGAGATTTGCGCGCATCTGGTCGAAGCGGGGTTCTACTTTGAGCCACACTAGCCAGACGTCGCGATCCTGGTGGGCTTGGCGCAACCACGCCAATGCGCGCGCGTCCTCGCCCAGGCCGGCGGCTAGAATGCTCAACCAATAGGGCGACACGTAGCGGTTATGTGACGAGCGTTCGAGTTCCGCTAGTACTTCCGCGGCCTCGCGGTGACTGCCTGCCGTCGCATAGGCGTGACCTAGCGCTGCTCTGGCTGCCGGGTGGGCGCCCGAACAGACGCTGGCGTTTTGGAATTCCACGATGGCTTCTTCGATCATCCCCAGTTGTTCATATGCCAGTCCGAGCGTATTCTGTGCGGGTGCGAACCTGGGGTCCATGGCGAGAGTCTTCCAGGATTGTTCCACCGCGCCCTGGAAATCGCGCGCCAGGTAGAGTATCCAGGCTGCCTCCGCGCTGGCCACCAGCGATGTGGGATCCAGCTCGAGCGCCAGCCGGATGGAGCGTGTGGCTTCCTCCCGGCGGTTCATGGCAGCCAGGAATGAAGCATACAACTGGTGCGCCCGCGCATAGTTGGGATTTAACTCGATCGCTCGCCGATAGGACGCCTCGGCGCCGGTCCAATCCCATTCATGGAGCTTCTTCACGCACGCTATCGATAAGTGGGCGTCGGCCAAGCGCCGGTCGATTCGTAACGCAGCCTCGGCAAACTCCCTGGATCGGGCGCGCGTCTCCGCGGCGGGAAGCAGGCCGAGCAACGCAAACAGGGTGTAGGTATCGGCCAAGCCTGCGTAGGCGGGCGCGTACCCGGGATCGGAGTTGAGCGCCGATTGGAAATAAGCGACGCTCTTGCGCAGATCCTCCTCAGTCATTTTGTTTTGGAAATAGCGCCCCTTCCGATAGTCCTGGTACGCGTTGGAGCTTCCGTTTCCATCCGCATCGACTCTTTGTACCGGGGCGACGAATCGATACCCGATCCCCGGGCGGGTTTCGATGAAGCGCGGATTGCGCCAGGGATCGTTGAGCGCGCGGCGCAGAGCGTTGACGGCGGTATTCAGGCTCCCATCGAAGATCACGTGCAACTCGGGCCAGAGAAGTTGCGCGAGTTCCATTCGCGTCACCAGTTCGCCCGGAGTCTGGAGCAGCCGGTATAGGACTTGAAACGGTTTTTGCTGCAACTTAACCTTCACTCCACGACGCCACAACTCACGATTTCGCAAATCGATTTCGAAAATGCCGAAGCGCAGCTTCTGCGCGTCACGAACATTATGTTGCGAGAATGTAACGGCGGCGGTTAATGTGCTTGATTGCTGCTGCTTAGACTCCGGCAAAGAATTGATCTCCTGCTGATGTTCCCAAGTGCTTCCCCACTCGTCTGAGCCATTGGACGAACGATACGTCTCAAAGGTTCAAACAAAGAGGGAAAAGGAGATTCGTAGCGATGTTTCGAATTCAATACGCGTTGGGGACCATGCTTTTGGCCGCGGCATTCGGAGTGACGGCGAATGCCGATCAGGCATACAGGGGAACGTTCAATTTGCCCTTCCAAACATATTGGGGTGGGTCCGTTTTGGAGCCGGGCGAGTACACGGTGTCGATTGAGGCGGACGCGACACAGGGACCGGGGGTGCTGCACGTCAAGGGACCGCACGGGGCAGCCACCATTCTTGCCGGCCCGGTGGAACTGCGCGAAGGCGTTGGCCCCGGCCGCCTGGTCCTGGCGAATGTTAACGGTGTTTATGCCATCCAGCAGTTCGATGCCGGCGCCATTGCCAAGTCGTTTTCATTCCGCGTACCGAAGGCGATTCAGGGCGTCGCCGTGCACGGCGGTGGTGGGAGCGGGACTTCGGTGATCACGGTACACTAATCCCGCAGTGCTGACGCGCGGCTCGGAATGACCGACCCGAGCCGCGTACTTCAGCGCTTGCCGGCCAGACTACTGGGCCTGCGTGATGTGCGCGCGCCGGTTCCTCTGCCAGCACTCCTCATCATGCGCGGTGCACACCGGCTTGTCCTTGCCGTAGCTGATGGTGCGCAACTGGTCCCCGGGGAGCCCCATGCTCGCCAGATATTCTTTTGCCTGCTTGGCACGGGCGTCTCCCAGGGCCAGATTGTACTCCTCCGAACCGCGCTCATCGCAATAACCTTGCACGGTGAGCTTGAAATCGGGATACTGTTTGATGATTTCGGCTAACGTCTGCGCATCCTTTTGCAGCGCGGCCTGCGCGTCGGTTCGAATGGTGTGTTGGTCGTAATCGAAATAGGCATCCTGGATGCGGTTGAGCAGTTCCTGGATACGCGCTCGAGTTGCGGCGTCCGGCATCCGGGATTGCGAGCTAGCGGCCGTTTCGGCGGAGCGCGCAGGCGGTTGTTGGGTCACTTGCCTTGGAGTGGTCCCGCCCGATGGCGTGTTCACCGGAGTAGACGGCGTGGCCTTCGCGACGTCGACCTTATGCTTGCACCCCACAACTGTGACGCAAAGCGCTGTCACCGCTAGTCCGGCAAGAAATCGCGACTTCATTGAATACACCTCCATTTTCCAAGATACCGAAAATCTGCGAAGCCGAGCATCCCGTCGAAAGGGTATTTTGCTCCGCCGCCCCGCGCGATTGTATTACCATGCCCTCATGCGCACCGCATTGGCAACCTTATTCTGTGCGGCCGTCGCGCTAGCCGGCGACAAGGAAGACCTACTGAAGCAGATGAACGCCCGCGCGGCGCACTACGGCGATGTATCGCGCCAGATCTGGGAGTTTGCCGAGGTCGGGTACAAGGAATACAAGAGCGCCGACCTGCTGAAGTCCGAGCTACGCCAGGCCGGATTCACCGTGGAGGAGAACGTCGCCGGAATCCCCACGGCATTCACCGCCACCTGGGGGCAGGGCAAGCCGGTGATCGCGATGCTCGGCGAATACGATGCGCTCCCAGGGCTTTCGCAGGCCGCGAGCCCCGACCGGAAGCCGCTGGTCGACGGCGGTCCGGGACATGGCTGCGGTCACAATCTACTGGGAACCGCGTCGCTATTCGCCGCCGTGTCGGTTAAGAATTGGATGGCGGCGAACAAGATCCGCGGCACGATCCGCTTCTACGGGACGCCGGCGGAGGAAGGCGGCGGTGGCAAGCTCTACATGGCGCGCGCGGGCGTGTTCAAGGATGTGGACACGGTAATCAGTTGGCACCCGGCCGATTCCAACGGCGCGTCGAAGCAAAGCTCGCTGGCCATCATCTCTGCGAAATTCAAATTCTACGGCAAACCCGCGCATGCCGCCGCAGCCCCTGAAGTAGGACGGTCGGCGCTGGACGGCGTGATGGTGATGGCGAACGCCGTCGAGTTCCTGCGCGAGCACGTGCCGGAATCCACGCGCATTCACTACATAGTGAGCAACGGCGGATCGGCGCCCAATGTCGTGCCGGAATACGCCGAGCTCTTCCTGTACGCCCGCCATCCCAGCATGCCGATTCTGGATGGCATCTGGAACCGGATCGTGAAGTGCGCCCAAGCCGGGGCCCTCGCCACTGAGACGCGCATGGAGATGGAACTCATCGACAGCAGCTATAACGTGCTGCCCAACGATGCGCTGGCTGACTTGGTAGATAAGAATCTCCATATGGTGGGCGGCGTCACGTACACGAAAGAGGAGCAGTCCTTCGCCGAGGCCTTGCGCAAGACTCTCCCTGCCGATCGCGGGCGTCCACTGGGCAGCCAGGAGGGGATTCAGCCCCCGAGCGAAGGATATTTCTCCGCATCGAGCGATGTCGGCGACGTGAGCTGGATTGTTCCCACGGCGGCGCTTGGCACAGCGACCTTCGTTCCGGGCGTTCCGGCCCACAGTTGGCAATCCACGGCCTGCGCCGGAATGAGTATCGGCCGAAAGGGAATGGTGGTAGCGGCGAAGACCATGGCTCTCACTGCCCTCGACCTGTTCACGAATCCCGAGCACATTAAAGCCGCGCGCGCCAGTTTTGACCAGAGGCGGGCGGGATATGAGTACCGGTCGCGCATTCCGGCGGAGCATAAACCGCCGTTGAACTATCGGGAGGGGAAGGAATAGAAGGAAGACGAGGAAGACAAGGAAGGTCGGAGCTTTGCGGACAATAGGCCCATGCGCCTAGCTAAGGAATACAAGGAACACGAGGAAGACGAGGAATACTGACCTTTTCGGACAGTCGGGCTTTTTCACTATAGGTGGCCCTTCCTGGTATTCCTTGCCTTCTTTGGCACTCGCCCAGCACAAGCCGTTGAACTACCGGGAGGGGAAGGAATAGAAGGAAGACGAGGAAGACTAAGGAAGGCCGGAGATTTGCGGACAATAGGCCCATGCACCTATAGCTAGCGTTGACCTTGTAGTTTGGCCGGGCGCGAGCACGGTGCAAAACAGCACGAGCGCGACCAGTGTAGTAGCAAGCGAGAGCTTCCTGAGCATAATCTCCCTTTGTGAGCCGGGAAAGAAGCAGAGCAGCTACAATGACTAACCATGGTCGGCCCCAAACCCGGCCCCTCTAGTCAAATTCCGGATTAGTCCCCGCAAAACCGACTTCTGCTTGTAGCGACCCGTGCCCTGAAGAGAGCCGTGTTTGGAACACTAACCCAGTGCGGGTATTTTGCGGGCGGGAAGGCGTCACTGGCAATGGACGCCCGGTGGATTCTGGCTTGCATCGTATCTTGTTGCGAAAAAACAAGTTATGTTAAAGGTTTCCAATTGTAGTTAGGTAAATGTAAGCCACGGTTATCATCCCATCGTCTGCCGGCCAAGCAAATCCGGCTCGTACCCAGGCTTCAACAAAAAATGTTCGAAAGAAACCCGGTCTCTCGTGTAAACTAGACACAACAACGTTCGGGGTCTGTCTTTCAGCGAAGGGGTAGTAGCGTGCGAAGCGAAACTACAAAGAGAACTGTCCGTTTTGGTGTCTTCGCTCTCAATCTGGATACCGGCGAGTTGCGCCGCCACGGCATCCGCGTCAAGCTACAAGACAAATCGTTTCAAATCCTGCAGGCTTTGCTGGAACAACCGGGCGACGTGGTCACGCGCGACGACCTGCGAAAGCGGCTCTGGCCCGACGATACCTTTGTCGATTTTGAGAGCGGGTTGAATACGGCGGTGAACCGTTTGCGAATCGCGCTCGGCGATTCGGCCGAACGGCCCAGCTTTGTGGAGACGGTGGCGCGCAAAGGCTATCGCTTCATCGGGACCATGGCCGATGAATCGGAGCCACGCGTTGAGCCGGTGCGCGTGGAAACCACTTTGACCCCGATCGGTCTTCCTGCGCGGGGGCGCTGGTGGACGGGAGTTGCTGTTTTACTGGCGGCAGTGATGATCTCGCTGGTCCTCTGGAACACGCGCCCGGCTCCCGCGCAAGTCACTTTCCGCCAAATCACCTTCCGCCAGGGAAATGTGGGAAACGCGCGTTTCAGTCCGGACGGCCAGACCATACTCTACAGCGCGAATTGGGAAGGGCAAGGCCGGAAGCTGTATCTTGCCAACACGGTCAGCCCGGAATCGAGGCTTCTGGACTATCAAGGCGTCTGGCTGGCGGGAGTATCGCCATCGTCGGAATTGGCTCTGGTCTCCTTGGACCCAACCTCCGAGCACAAGGGAGGCACGCTTTCCCGCGTTCCTCTGAATGGGGGCGCACCGCTGATCGTGGCCACCAGCGTCTTCGGCGCCGAATGGGCGCCCGACGGTAAAAGTCTCGCCATCTATCGAAAGGAACCTCGCGAATCGGTGATCGAGTATCCCATCGGCAAAGCGATCTACCGGACGGCTGGTACCATTTCCGATTTGCGGCTATCTCCGAACGGCGATTCATTCGCATTTATCGAGCATCCCGTCCGTGGGGACGATTGCGGGCTGGTGCGGTGGATGGACCTGAACGGCGTCACCAAAGACCTGACGGGCTGGTGGGCTAGCGCGGCGGGCTTGGCCTGGGCGCCATCGGGCCGGGAAGTCTGGTTTACGGCGAGCCAATCGGGGGTGCGCCGCACGCTCTATGCCGTCACCTTGAAAGGCGCACTCCGGCAGATCGCAGTGATACCCGGCATGTTGATGCTCTACGATATCTCCCGCACTGGACGCACTCTCCTGGGTCTGGATCGCGAGCGTATGATGATCGAGGCCTCTCTGGCCGGCCAAAGCAAGGAAACCGACGCTACGTGGTTCGATTGGTCGCACGCGACGGATCTGTCGCCAGATGGAAAGCTGATGCTTTTCGATGAGACAGGGGAAGGCGGAGGAATCAATCACGGCGTTTTTCTGCGCAATGCCGCCAACGACACTGTCGTTCGTCTGGGCGATGGCGAGGCCCTGGCGCTGTCGCCCGATCAAAAATGGGCAGTCGCGTTCAGCAGCAAGAAACCCACCTCGCTCAATCTTCTTCCCATCGCGCCGGAGACGCCGCGCACTCTCTCCGGTTACGGACTCAGCTACCGGCGGGTCCGTTATTTTCCCGATGGCCAGCGCTTGCTCGTATCCGGCAACTATCCTGGAAAGCCGTTACGTTTGTTCGTGCAATCGCTCAACGGAGGCGCGCCGGCGCCGCTCAATCCGGACGTTTACCTGGACTACGCCGTGATCTCATCGGACGGTAAGCAAATTGCCGGCCTGGATGAGAATCAGAAGGCGGCCATAGTGCCGGCGTCGGGAGGAACGCCGCGCCAACTGCCCATTCCGTTCCCGGCGATGCCGGTGCTGTGGAGTTCGGATGGAAAGTCGCTGTTCGTGAAGCAAATTGAGTGTTGCCCGCCGGTAAAAATCTTCCGCTTCGATCTGGCCGGCTCCCAAATCCGGCCGTGGAAGCAACTGGCGCCAGCAGATCCGGTGGGTTTGTCCTACATCATGGACGTGGTAATGGCAAGCGACGAACATTCCTACGCCTATTCGTACCTGCGCACGCTTTCCGAAGTGTTCGTGGTGGATGGATGGCGCTAAGCTCGCTCGTTGATTTTACGAGCACACTGGAATAGTGTACACTGGTCTCGTGAAGAATATCACACTCAGTGCCGAGGAAGACTTGATCGAGCGTGCCCGCCTCCGTGCCGCGAACGAGAAGCGAACGCTGAATGCCGCGTTCCGGGATTGGTTGGAACGATATGCCGGTGCGGAAACAGGACGCCAAGAGTACACGCAATTAATGAAGCGCTTCGACCATGTTCGTAGCGGGCGGCGCTTCTCGCGCGCCGAAATGAACGAGCGGTGAAGCCATCCTCGGAGAAGTTCTTCCTGGATACAAATATCCTTGTTTACACTTTCGAGAGTCTTTCCGATCCGAGGTGTAAGAAGGCGCGGGAACTAGTCGCGACAGCCTTGGAAACGCATAGCGGCATGATCAGCTACCAAGTGGTCCAGGAATTCCTCAATGTCGCAACCCGGAAGTTTGTGCAGCGGATGTCTATTTCGGAGGTTCAACTCTATCTCGCCCGCGTTCTGATGCCTCTCTGCGCGATATTCCCGGCCTCGCCGCTCTACTCGCAAGCGCTGTCCATCGTTGGGGAAACCGGGTTGTCATTCTACGACTCGCTGATTGTGAGCTCCGCCATCACGGGCGGCTGCGGCGTACTATTGACCGAAGACCTCCAGCATGGCCAGCGCATCCGAGGCCTCGAGATCCGCAATCCGTTCCGCGCTAAACTTCCTTGAGTTCCTCGAATTCGTGGATTCATGAATTCTTCCGCGCCGTCCTACTCGTACCGCAGTGCATCCGTCGGATTCAACTGCGACGCCCGGTTCGCGGGCAGCATCCCGAAAATCACTCCCACCACCAGCGAAACGCCGAACGCCACAAAGATGGACGGCACGGAAATGGGGACGCGAATCTCATCGGTGAAGAAACCGACGCTCAGCGGAATTGAAATACCGATCAGGATACCGATCAGCCCGCCGGTCAAGCTGATGACGATAGCCTCCGTCAGGAATTGCTCCAGTACCGCCTGCCGCGATGCGCCCACGGCCATGCGCAAGCCGATCTCGCGCGTGCGCTCGGTCACCGTCACCAGCATGATGTTCATGATGCCAATGCCGGAAATGATCAACGCGATGGCCGAGATGACGATCAACACCAGCGTCAGGATCAACGCAATCTTCTTGGCCGCCTCCAGAATCCCGGATAGATTCTCCACGTCGTAGCGCGCGCCCTGGCGGTGCCGGCTTTCGAGCACCTGCTTGATGGCCGCGGTCAGCGGCTGTACGTCGGACGCCAGCCGCGCCTGCACGTACATTGGATCGATGCGTTCCACGGGCGTGAACAGCTTGATCACGGTGATGGGCATCAGGACCGTTTCGTTGGTGATCTCCGACAGTCCGAAAGTGCCGGTCCGTTCTTTGAAGGTTCCGATCACCGTAAACTGCAGCCCATACAACTTGAGGATCTGCCCCACAGCGACGGACGTGCTGCCATATAGCTTCAGCGCCAGCTTTTCGGTGAGCATCACCACCTTTTGGCGCCCGCGCACGTCGCTCTCGTCCATGAAATGCCCGGATAGCAGCACCATGTTGCGAACCACCGGATACTGCTCGTCGGAGCCGATCACCGATACGTCCTGCTCTTTGCTATTGATGAGCAGACGGCCGTAGTTGGTCATTACGCCGGTTGCCGCCACCAGGCGCCCGCCAAGCTGTTTTCGCACCGCCTCAACGTCGGCGAGCTTGATGAAATCCGCGTCCACCTTGGTGGCCGTGTTGGTGCCCGCCGAATACTGTGCGTAGATCAGGTTGGAGCCGATCCCTCGGATCTGATCCAGTATGTAATCGCGGCTGGTGATGGAAATAGTTACCACCAGGATGACGGACGCGTTGCCGATGACCAAGCCAAGCCCGGTCAGAAACGTCCGGAACTTGTTGGCCCGGAGCGCTTGTAAACTAAACCGGAGAGATTCGCCGAAGTACATTGATCAGAAGCCAGGAGCCAGAATCCACAATCCAGAATTCGTTGCCCGGGGATTGCAGCGATGGCCTGCCCTTTCAGTATCGCGCACCGCCGGCCAGAATCCAGAAGCGACAGAAACTAGTTGCGCCGACTACCGATCCTCTGCCTGTAGGGCAGGTTGCCAACCTGCGCGCGATTGTTAATCGCGCTTCGCCAAGCGGGTTACCAACCCGCTGCAGGTTATCAACCTGCCCCACAGCGCGAATGATCAACAGGCTAGGGGCGAGCCAAAATTCGGGGTGGTTACACGAAACACAAACTAGTGGTGCCGGCTACCGATCTTCAGCCGGTAGGGCAGGTTGGCAACAGTTGGCAACACAAGGCGATGGTCAGTATTCGACGCGACGAGTTTCTGTTTCATGCAACCGCCCCGATGTTTGGGGCTGCTGCCGGCTGGCTCCTGGATTCCGTCCGCTATCGTGCCGAACCCACGGGGCGCTTCGGGTCGCACTTGTCCAGCGAGTGGCCGTGCTCGGCATAACACTTGCCGGTATCGTTGAGATCCTTCTTGTTCGGCGCGTTGTGACAGTAGGTGCAGCTTTTTTTCTCGCGCTTCATGTAGTCCGGCTTGGCGGACCCGAACGGAGAGGAGAGCATCAATCCTGCCAAGAGGACTGCGAGGGGCATCGCGAACTTGAGGATTCTTCTGCGCATGAGGATGGCCTCCAAATTGTTATGGCAATTTGCGCACCGTTGCGTTAAACCACTGATTTCTGGCGTGGTCTGAGTGCGCTGGAGCGGGTCAAATCGCTCATGTTCGCGTTTGGTGGGGCAGCAAGCTCACCCTTCCGTTATCCTGAAAGCATGGCGTTTCATCTGGGTGTCGACTATCGTCCGCGCGGCGATCAAGCGGCGGCCATCGACCAGCTTTTTCGTGGATTGCTGGACGGCGAACACCATCAGGTCCTGCTTGGCGTGACCGGCTCCGGCAAGACATACACCATGGCGCAGGTGATTGAGAAGACCGGCCGGCCCGCGCTGGTATTGGCCCACAACAAGACGCTCGCCGCTCAGCTCTACCACGAGTTCCGGACCTTCTTCCCATCGAACGCCGTCGAGTATTTTGTCAGCTACTACGATTACTACCAGCCGGAAGCTTATCTGCCTTCGGGCGACATTTACATCGAGAAGGAAGCGACCATCAACGATGAGCTGGACAAGCTGCGTCTGTCCGCCACGCGGTCTTTGTTCGAACGGCGCGACTGCGTGATTGTCGCCAGTGTCAGTTGCATCTACGGACTGGGTTCGCCCGAGGCCTACTACGGAATGCTGCTGATGCTGGAGAAGGGGCAGAAGATCTCGCGCCAGCAGATCGTGTCGCGGTTGGTGGAAATACTGTATGAGCGCAACGACAACAGCTTCACCCGTGGAACGTTTCGCGTGCGCGGCGATGTGATCGAAGTTTTTCCCACTTACGACGACAACGCCTACCGCATTGAATTGTTCGGCGACGAGATTGAGAGCCTAAGCCAGATCGACCCGTTGCTTGGCCAGGTACGCCAGACCTATCTGCGGTTGCCCATTTATCCGAAAACGCATTACGTGATGACGCCGGAGACGCGCGAGAAAGCGCTGCAGAGCATCGAGCGGGAACTGGAATGGTGGCAGAAGGAACTGGAAAAGGGCGGCAAGCTGGTGGAGGCGCAACGGCTGTACCAGCGCACCATGTTCGACCTGGAGATGATCCGGCAGATCGGATATTGCCATGGAATCGAAAACTATTCCCGTCATTTTTCAGGGCGGCTGCCGGGGGAGGCGCCGCCGACGCTCCTGGATTATCTGCCGCACGATCACCTGATCTTCCTGGACGAAAGCCATCAAACGGTCCCACAATTGCAGGGGATGTACCACGGCGACCGGTCGCGGAAGAACGTGCTGGTGAATTACGGTTTCAGGCTGCCCAGCGCCCTGGACAATCGGCCGCTGACGTTCGAGGAATTCGAGAATCGGGTCAGCCAGGTGATCTACGTCTCGGCGACTCCCGGGCCCTATGAACTGACCAAATCGTCCGGAGTGGTGGTGGAACAGATCACTCGCCCCACGGGCCTGGTGGATCCGCAGGTGGAGGTGCGGCCCATCAAAGGCCAGGTGGACGACTTGCTGCACGAGATCCGGAAGCGGGCCGAGCAGAATGAGCGAGTGCTGGTGACCACGTTGACTAAGCGCATGGCCGAGGATTTGTCCGAGTATTATACTGAGGTCGGAGTAAAATGCGCTTATCTGCATTCCGAAATCGCCGCATTAGATCGCATGAAGATCTTGCGCGATCTGCGGCGTGGGGAATATGATGTATTGGTGGGCGTAAATCTATTGCGAGAGGGCCTGGATTTGCCGGAAGTTTCGTTGGTCGCCATTCTGGACGCCGATAAAGAGGGGTTCCTGCGCTCCACCGGCTCGTTGATCCAGACCATGGGCCGTGCCGCCCGCCATCTCAACGGCCGCGCCGTTCTGTACGCCGATGTCTACACCGACAGCATGAAGCGGGCCATCGATGAAACAAACAGGCGGCGTACCATTCAGGAACAGTATAACGAGGAGAATCACATCACTCCGCAGTCCATTATCAAACCGATCGATATGAGCCTGGTGCGCATCGCGGAAGGCGATTACGTCACCGTTCCGGTGGAGCCTGAAGATCCAGCGGAGGACTTGACACCGGAGCAGCGGGAGAAGTTCATCAGGGACTTGGAAGAGAGCATGCGGGATGCGGCTAAGAAGTTCGAGTTTGAGCGGGCCGCGCAGCTTCGCGATCGGATCAAGACGCTGAAGTCTCCCCGAGTCTATGAAGAAAGCCAGGCCAGTAGCGCTGATCGCGTCGGGTAATTTCACCGACTCGCCTGTTACCCGGTTGTTGCGGCTCTCAAGCCGGCTGGGTCCGGTGCTTTCGCCATCCTATCGTGTGGCCAGCCGGCTGGCCAACAGTCTCCGCGCCGGGCATCCCGTGAAGGACTACGTGGAATTCGACGAGTGCTGCCTCATTGTGATCAGTGTGCCGGATGAAAAACTGGCGCCAACGGTCGCCGGGTTGGCCGCGGCTGGAATTAGCTGGCATGGCAAGGGGGTAATGGTGTGCAGCACGTGGCTGGGAAGTTGCGAACTGGAGACCCTGGCCGCATGTGGAGCTTCGGTAGGCTCAATCAGTCCGATTCCCGGCTTTGAAGACTCTTGGTACTTGGTGGAGGGAGACAATCTGGCCATTCGAGAAACGAAGGGGCTAGTGGAACGCAGCCATCGCCGGCTGGTGACCATCGAGCGCCACCGCAAGCGGTTCTATCTGGCATCGCTGACCTGCACCGGGAGCTTGGCCTTCGCCTCGCTGCTGGCCGCCTCCGAGGCCCTGCGCCACGCCGGAGTGTCGCAAGTGGAAGCGGCGGCGATGATGGAGAAGCAATGCCTGAAAGCGCTGCGGTCGTATCTGAAGGCTGGCCGCAAGGGGTTTCCAGGAGTTCATGAAATATCTAAACAGGTAAGCGCCCTGGCCGCTGCGGATGCGGAGTTGGCGCACTATGTGGAGCAGAGCTCGCGATTGGCGGTGCGGTTGATGGAAAGTGGGAAGCCGAAGCTCGCTTTCATGACCGCTCAGCGTTGAGAATGCGCCTTGCTGCAACCTACCAGGCGAGCGCGAGCGCCGTGGTTCGCGGATCGGCTCCCGCGCTGACCGTTCCAGTTTCCGTTTCCACCACAATCGCGGCGCTATCGTTCATCGACCATGGGCCTTGCAGTTTTACGTTGTGGCCGCGCCGCGACAGCTCCGCGCGTACCGCTTCCGGAATCCTGCTCTCGATCGATAGATCGCGCGGGTACATAGTGTGCGGATACGGCGAGGCAGGGAAGCTGCGCGTGGCCCAACGGGGCGCTTCGATGGCCTGCTGCGCGTTCATCCCGAACTCGACAATGTTCAAAAATGTCTGGATGGTGCGCATGCATTGATCGTCGCCGCCGGGGCTGCCGGTCACGAGAAACGGCTTGCCGTCCTTCAACACCAGGGTGCTTTGCAGCGTGCTGCGCGGGCGCTTGCCCGGCTCCAGCGCATTAGCGTGGCCGGGGACCATGGAATAATAATCGCCGCGGCAGTTGAACGGAAATCCTAGGTTGCCCATCACCACTTTCGTGCCGAAGCCGCTGTGCAGGCTCGGCGTGAAGGAAATCATGTTGCGATCTTTATCCACGACGGTGATGTAGCTGGTGTCGCCGGTGTGATCGGCATTGCCGCGAGTGGTCACATCGCGTGGGCGGTTCACCGGCTCGAATCCGGGCGCGAACCGGGCGACGTTACCTGGACGGAAATCGGCCGACGACGCGGCAGGATCGATCAGCTTGCGGCGCTCTGCGGCGTATTCTTTCGACAGCAGGCCATTCCACGGGATTTTGATGAAGTCCGCGTCGCCCATATAGGTGTCGCGATCGGCCATCGCCAACTTCATGGCCTCCGCCGAGGTGTGGATGTATTCGGCGGAATTCAGCCCCATCGACTTCAGGTCGAATCCTTCCAGCAAGTTCAGCGCGAGCAGCTCCGCCGGCCCCTGGCTGGCTGACGGATTCTTGTACACCGTGTAGCCTCGGTAGTTCACCGAGACCGGGTCCTCCACCTCGGCGGCGTAGTTGGCGAAATCTTCATAGCGGAACAGTCCGCCGTTGTCTTCGGAAAACGCAGCCATCTCATGCGCGATGTCGCCCTTGTAGAATCGATCGCGCGCGGCTTTCAGACCGGCGGCGCGTCCTTTCGGTGCTGCATCTTTTTCGGCTTCCACCAAGCGGCGGAAGGTGCGGGCCAAGTCGGGATTCTTCCAGATTTCGCCGTCCTTCCACACCTTGCCGTTTGGAGCATAGACGCGCGCGGTGCTCGGATATTTTTGCAATGCGCGCGAGTTCAACGTGCGACCCATGGGCACGCCGCGCTCGGCGAGCTCGATAGCCGGCTGCAGCACTTCGGCGAAAGATTTCGTGCCCCAGCGCGACAGCAGGATATACCAGGCATCGACGAGGCCAGGCACGGTGCCGGAGAGCAGCGAATCGTTGGTGGGCAGAGTACCGCCGTGATGCGCCTTGTACCAATCGATGGTGGCCAGTTTCGGCGCAGTGCCCTCGGCGTTCAACGAGAAGACCTTCTTCTGCTTGGCATCGTAGATCAGGAGCTGCGCGTCGCTGCCGAGCCCGTTGGCCGATGGTTGGACTAGGCCCAACACCGCCTGACCGGCGACAATGGCATCGAACGCGTTGCCACCGGATTGCAGCATGTGTTCGGCAGTCAGGGTGGCGAGCGGCGCCATCGAAGCCGCGGCGTAATCGGCGCCGCGTACCAGTTGCTTCATGGTCTGCCGCGACAGCGCGTCCGGCGAAGCTTCAGAGCGCGGGGCGGGCTGGCTTTGTCCACACAGTGGAAGGGCCGCGATCAAGGCCATGAGAGAGGCGATTGGTCGGTTCATTAGTAGACAGTATCGCACCGCGAACACCGGCAAATGGGTCAGTCAACCGGCTTTTCTGTTCGGTCGTCGCTTGCAGGAATTGTCCCCCTCCAGCGCTCGGCTGAGCAACGTCTTGATTACAGCTTGCCGGCTGATATTGAGCCGGGCTGCCCGCGCATCGAGTTGTCGCAGCATACCAGGGGTCAGGTCGACATTTACACGACGGACAGGCCTGACCACGGTGAATTTGTTGGTGAAGTAGGCAGAAACATCCTCGCCCCGCGATGCCTTGTCGGCGATCTCATCGGCGGATACTTTTGTTCTAGACGTTTTCGGCATAGCTCTGTTCCTCCTCTTTCGTCGCCCCCCAGGCAGTGACCAAATGGTAGTACTCACCGTTGTTACTCTGCTCTCAGCGCCTCCACCGGATCCACGCCCGCTGCTCGCCGCGCTGGTATATAGCTCGCCAGGACCGCGGCGGCAACCAACACCATTGGCACTGCCGCATAAGTCAGAGGGTCCGCCGGACTGATTCCGAACAGGAGCGATTTCATCAGGCGCATGAGACCTGTCGCTGCCACCAGCCCGATGGCCACGCCGATTCCCGCCAGCGTCAGGCCGGAGCGCACGAACATCCAGCGCAGCTCGCGCTGCTGCGCGCCGAGCGCCAGGCGAATGCCGATTTCGCGCCGGCGTTGCGATACGGCATAAGCGATCACGCCATAGATTCCGATGACGCCGAGCACCAGCGCCATTGCGCCCGCGATGGCCAGCATCACCAGCGTGAAGGAAGTTCGAGCCAGCGATTGATCGTAGATTTCCTGCATCGTTCGCACGGACGCAACCGGCAAACTCGGATTCACCGACCAGACGGCTTGCCGGACCTGGTTCAAAAAGCCTTCGGTGCCGGTGCGATCGCTGCGGACTACGAAAGTCATTGTTCGCACGGCATCCGGTGGGCCTGGTCCATAGAGATTGTCGAGCAGCGATGGCCAGTACACGATCGCGGGCGATTTTTCATGAACGCCGTTTTCGGGGACGTCCTGTATCACGCCGATTATTTCCCACCACGGCGCGCCCTCGCCCGAATGGAATCGCTTACCGATCGCGGCGGATGGCGAGCCCCACAGTTCGCGGGCAAGATTTTCCGAGATCATCGCCACGTGCCTGAAGCCGTAGACATCGGTCCAGGTGAGGTCGCGGCCGGCGACGATGCTCGTACCTGCTGTGTGAAAAAATCCAGGTGAGACGTATTTGAACAGCCGCAGTGGTGGGATTTCGCCGCGAGCGTAGGACTTGCCCTCCACCTCGATGTCATCCCAGTTGGGTGGGATTCCTTCGAGTGGCATTCCGCTGGTGAACGCAACAGAGGTTACGCCTGGGAGTGCCGCCAACTTGTCCGCGATGTCGTTCTGCATTCGCGTGACTCGTTGCGGGTCTTTGACTAGCGCGGCTGGAATAGCGATCCGCATAGTCTGGAGTCGCTCGGGGTGAGTGAATCCCGGCTCGACGGTTCGCAATGCCTGGAAGGTGCGAATCATCAGTCCGGCGCTCACCAGCAGCACCAGAGCCATGGCCACTTGCGCCACCACCAGTAGATTGCGTGCGCGATGACGCTCCCTGCTCACGCTGGCTGTCCGCCCCGCACTGCGCAAAGCAATCGCAATCCGCGGCCCAGCGTATTTCAGAGCTGGGATCAATCCGAATAACAGGCCCGAGAGCAGGGAGAGAATCAGAGTGAATCCGATGGCGCGGCCATCGAGAGAGATTTCGCTGAGACGCGGCAGATTCGACGGGCCAATCGCCGCCAGCAGCCGCAGGCCTCCGTAAGCGAGCGCTACGCCGGCCGCGCCGCCTATCAGTCCCAGCAATACACTTTCGACCAACAGTTCGCGGACGATTCGCCCCTTTCCCGCGCCAAGCGCGGCGCGAATGGCCAACTCCTGCTGCCGCGACTCCGCCCGCACCAGCAACAGATTCGCCACGTTGGCGCAGGCGATCAGCATCACCACGCCGATGGTCCCCATCACCACCCACAGAATTTCGCTCACATTGCCGACCACGTCTTGCTTGAGCGGACGAAGAGCCGGAGTGATTCGCCAAGTCTCATAGATTTGGGGATTGCCTTCGAACGGCCAGGAGTGCATCCAGATGGGTAGTAATCGCGCCAGATCGGCGTTTGCTTGCGCGATACTGACGCCGGGTTTAAGGCGGGCGATGCCGGGAAATCCGAAGCCGGGCAGACTAAGCTTACTGCGATCGAAAGCGAGCGGCACGATCAAGTCGAAATCCTCATTGACGAACCGGAACCCTTGCGGCATCACGCCGACGATTTCGCGAGGGCGGGCATCCACATCGATCCTGCGCCCGGCCACCGATCGATCGCCGCCGAATCGCCGCTGCCAGTAGCCGTAGCTGAGCATCACGGTTTGCGGACCTCCCGGCATCTGGTCGGCTTGCGAGAGCCAGCGGCCCAGCGCGGGTTGGACGCCGATGGCCTGTAGCGCGCCGTCGCTGACCAGAATGGTGCGGACTTGTTCCGGCTCGGCCAGTCCTGTAACGCTACCCGTGAAACTGACCCACACTCCCAATGCCTGGAGCGTACGATTTTGTTCCGCATAGGTGAAGTACATCGAAGGAGAAAGGCGCAGGCCATCGGCGATATTCGCCAGTCCCGCGGCGCCTGGAGCGGTCTGTTTCACTGCCACGAGTTCTTGCGCGTTTGGATAGGGCAGGGGTTTGAGCAACACGCTGTTGACGACGCTGAAGACCGCGGTGTTGGCGCCGATTCCGATGGCGAGCGTCAGAAGAGCCACGGCGGCGAACATCGGATTGTGGCGCAGTGCGCGCAACCCGTAACGTACATCGCGACTGAGGGTATCCAGAAAGCCAATCGTATTCATGGTGTAAATCTCCTCCCGGATGAGGGTGATGTTCCCAAATTTGCTGCGGGCCGCCGCTTGAGCCTCGTTGCGGGCCATGCCGCGAGCGATGTTTTCATCGGTCTCGATTCGCACGTAGGACTCGATCTCTTCCCGCCGCTCCCGGTCCCATTTCGCCCGTTGAAAAAAGCGCCTCATTCCCATGGCGTTAACCCTCAGTATACTCCACTCGATAATCTACCTAAAGACAACATCCGATATACGCATGATAGCCAGTTTAGTTCCAAGGAAGCTCAAGAGACCATCTACCGATTCGTGGCTTGTGTCATTCGGTCTTCTAATATTCGGCCGGCGTGAACATCCTCAAACCCTGCAAGCGCTTTTCTCGGCGCCAAGCCGACGATTTCCGTGCCGGCGATGGACACGCCGTCCGCTGACGCCTCCGCTCGAACCGCCGCCATCACGCTGGATAGCGGAGTCGCTTCGAAGTTCGTGAGATTCATCGAAACCTGTACCAGTCCGCGACTGGCCAGCGGCACGCCCATCGCCTTCACGAACGGCAGCCCACCTGATGACGCACGGATCTTGCGAGCGATCGATTTGGCGATGGCGAGATCGAGGCTGTTCAGATTGACGTTGAAAGCCACCAGCAGCTTGCGCGCTCCGATGGCGCAGGCCCCGGCAGTGGGATGCAATTGCGGCCCACCGAGGTCGGGCGCGAGCGCCGGATGTTCAAAACCGCCTCGCCGGACGTTCTCGAGCGGCGAGCGTTCCGGACTGCTGGCCGCTGCCTCGTAAAAGTAAACGGGCACACCGATTCGCTCCCAAGCTTGTTTTCCCACTTCGCGTGCAAGTTTGGCACAGTCGTCCAGAGTTGCGCCTTCCAGCGGCACGAAGGGCACAACGTCAGCGGCTCCGATGCGGGGATGAACGCCGCTGTGGCGCCGCAAATCGATACGCTCGGCGGCCGTCGCGACTCCGCGCAATGCAGCTTCACCGACGGCCTCCGCGGGGCCCGCGAACGTAATCACCGACCGGTTGTGATCCGGGTCCATGTCTCTCTGCAAAAGCAGCACGCCGGGAACCGATCCGATCGCCTGCTCGATGGCCAGGACCACTGCGGCGTCGCGCCCCTCCGAAAAATTAGGAACGCACTCGATCAGTTGGCCGGCCACTTCACCTCGGATCTTTCCAGCAGCACCGCTCCGCCCTTCATCACCAGGTCCACCAGGTTCACTCCAAAATGATAGGGGATCTCGCGATAGTCCGGCACGCCCAGGATCAGCAGATCGGCGCTTTTGCCTTTTTCGAGGGACCCGATGCGATGCGCCTGCCGCACGGCATAAGCGCCGTTGACGGTCGCCGCCATAAGCGCCTCGGCCGCGGTCATGCCCATTTTCCCGCAGGCCAGTGCGATCATCATCTGCATGTTTTGCGAGGGACTGGTCTCCGGGTTGTAGTTCGTGGCCAGCGCGATTGCGGCTCCGCTGTCGATCAGCATCCGCGCCGGCGCGTATTTTTGCGTGCCCAGGTGAAACACCGCGCCGGGCAACAGCGTGGCGATCGTTTGTGACTGCGCCAGCAGGCTCGCGTCCTCGGTGGAAATATCCACCACATGGTCCACGCTGGTTGCGCCCACTTCGATGGCCATGCGGATGGCTCCGGGGACGGGGCGTTGGCCGGTGTGCATCTTCAAGCCGAATCCGAGCTGTTGGGCAACGGAGAGGTAACAGCGCGCCTGATTCACGGTGAACGCGCCCTCCTGGCAGCGAATGTCCACAAAATCGGCCAGCCTGCGGCGTTTCACCATCGGCAGGACGTGCGAGCACACCCAGTCCATGTACAAGTCTGGATCACCTCGATAATCGGGCGCGATGTGCGCGCTGAGGAAGGTGGACACGATATCCAACGGCTGCTTGCGCAACGCCAGATGCACGCGCAGGATCTTGAACTCGTTGGCTTCTGTCAGCCCAAAGCCCGACTTCGCTTCCAGCGTTGTGGTGCCATGACGCACCGCCTCCCCGAGTGCATGCCGCGCTTGGATCTCCAGGGTGCGGGGTGACAAATCCTGAATCGCTTTCGCCACAGCCACCGTTCCGCCGCCCGCTTCGGCGATCTGTTTGTGCGTGGCGCCGGCCATCCGCATCTCGTAGTCCGCCACGCGCGCCGGTCCGGCCACCAGGTGCGTATGGCTGTCGACGAATCCCGGCATCACCACTCGGCCAGCGGCGTCGATCTCCGTGGCTTCGTGCGCGAGCGCAAGATTCTCCAATCGCCGGGTCGGGCCAACTTCCTCAATCAGCCCGTCGACAATCAGTACTGCGCCGTCTTGAATGAGCCCCAGGTTCCGGAGATCGGCCCCGCGGCGGGGACCGCTAGGCCCGCGTAACGTCAACAGTTGCCGGGCTCCCCGAACCAGCGTGACATTCGGCATTGGCGGGGATGTGTCGCCCTACTTCTCCAGGCTACACTAAGCCGTGAAGCCGAAAGGTGGCAAGCGGCCGCTCAAAACGCTGGAGCGCGTTCTCTCGAAAGCTGGACTCGGATCGCGCACCGACGCTCGAAAATGGATCGGCGGCGGACGTGTGAAGGTGAACGGTCGCGTGGTGCGCAATGCCGATCAGTGGGTGGATCTGGAGCGCGACAAGGTAGCGCTCGATGACAATCCAGTGCGTCCCGGGAAGAGAGTCTACCTGCTGCTCTACAAACCCAAGGGATACATCACCACGTACAAAGATCCAGAGGGACGTCCGACGGTTTATGATTTGATTCGCGACGCCGGCCAGTGGCTGGGGACGGTGGGGCGGCTCGATCAGGACTCGAGCGGGCTGCTGCTGCTCACCAACGACAACCAGTTTGCCGAGCAGGTGACCAATCCGGAGTTTAAGATTCCGAAGACGTATCTGGTGAAGGCTTCCACCCGGCTGAGTGACGAGCAGTTGGATCAACTGCGCAAGGGAGTGGTGCTGAGCGATGGTCCGACGCAGCCGGCGGTGGTGAAGCGCGTGCGCGACGGAGCGAAATACAGCTTCGTGGAAGTCACCATTTGCGAAGGGCGCAATCGCCAGGTGCGCCGGATGATCGAGGCGATCGGGAGCAAGGTGCTGAAGCTGGTGCGAGTGCGGATCGGCAGGATCGAGATCGGCGGTCTGGCGATCGGCAAGTATCGGGAGTTAACGTCAGCGGAAGTCCAGGCGCTAAGAAATCGGTGACACAAGTGCCACGGCTTCGTCAGTCGCGGCATTTCGCAGATCGCTGTCTAGCGTTGCCAGGGGTAAGCCCTCCCGCCGAGCCAATTCTAGATAGGCAGCGTCGTAGAGGGTGAGCCGGTGGGTGCGGGCCATCCGCAGGACTGCGTTTTCGTCAGGAGACTGGTCCACTCGGAGTCGAAGCAGCGCGAGGTTCTGCAGAAAAGTGGCGGTGTCTGGTTCCGTAATTCGTCGCCGGCGCTCGTTCACGATCAGGATATTCCGCACCTCAAACCACCACAGGCAGGGCACGACGCCCTCCTCGGAGCGCATTCGATGGAAAGCCAAGCGGGCGTCGGGATGATCTTCATCGTCGAATGCCCAGCACGCCGTAATCGATGCATCCAGAACGAAGGCCATCAGAACTTGCGTCCTTCATCGCGCGCTGACAGCAGTTCGCCAACCGAGATCCTTCCGTTGCGCCCGCGAAGCTGCTCGATGGCGGTGAGGGCTTTGTTGATCTCCTCTTGACGCCGGTCGAGCTCGGGCACGATCCGCGCGATGCGGCGGCCATGGCGCGTGATAATCAAGGTCGCCCCGCGCTCCACTTCGTCCAGGAGCTGCGGGAGATGAACTTTGGCTTCGGAGGCTTGAATTTCGCGCATTTTTTTTGCATCAACCAGTTGATTCAACCAGTCTGATAGTATCATAGTTTTCCGGAGGTAGCAAAGAAATCGGTGACAAGAAATCGGTGACAGGATACCCTTTCCCCTATTTCCATCTGCCCAGTGAAAGCAATGATTGAGGATCCGAAATAGGGGAATGAGTATCCTGTCACCGAATTAGGAGGCGGCGGAGGCTTTCGTGCCAGCGGCGATGCGGCGGGCGGAGCAGGCGGCCCAGGCCCAGCCAATGGCGGCGAAACACCGGCTTCAGCTTGCTGAAGGTGTCGAATCCGTCGCGGC
>DASQGY010000330.1:0-18346 GCA_035632375.1 Bryobacteraceae bacterium
TCGCCTGCGATGTCAGCGAAGAATGGACCGCCGTGGCCCGCCGCTACTGGCGCGAGGCCGGCGTCGAGCACAAAATCGACTTGCGTATCCGCCCGGCGCTGGAAACTCTGGACGGGCTTATCGCCGCCGGAGAGGCGGGCCGTTTCGACTTCATGTTCATCGATGCCGACAAAAGCAACTATGCGAACTACTTTGAGCGGGCCCTGGTGCTGGTGCGCGCCGGAGGGCTGATCGCCGTGGATAATGTGTTGTGGTCGGGACGCCCGCTCGATCCGAAGGCGAACGATCCGGATACCGTTGCGATCCGCGCGTTCAATGAGAAGATGCTCGGCGACGAGCGCGTGTGGCTGAGTATGCTGCCGGTGCGCGATGGGCTGACACTGGCCGTGAAGAAGTAGGTAAGATTGGCCTCATGGATCTGAGCGCCATTTGGGAACAACACACCGCGCACGAATTCGCCACCCGCGATACGGAAGCTACACTCGACACCATGGTGGCCGACGCCTACGTCAACCACATCCCGGTGATGACCGGAGGCCGCGGCAAGGACGAGCTGCGGCGCTTCTATTCCACCGACTTCATCCCCAAGATGCCGCCGGACACCACGCTGACGCCGGTATCGCGCACCATTGGCCAAGACCAACTGGTGGACGAGATGATCTTCTCCTTCACACACACAATGGAGATGCCCTGGATGCTGCCGGGCGTCGCGCCGACCAACAAGCGCGTGGAAATCCCGCTGGTGGTGATTGTGCATTTTCGCGACGGCAAGTTGGCGCACGAGCACATCTATTGGGACCAGGCATCGGTGTTGAAGCAGATCGGTTTGCTTACTGACCCGAAATTACCGGTCTACGGGGTGGAAACGGCCCACAAAGTGCGAAGCCACACCCATTGAAGTCTAATCCGTCTATACATTCGGTGACGCCCTGGCTACTGATCTTCGCGCTGCTAAACGTGATCGCCGTCTGCCCGGTGGTCGCGGGCGGCATGAGCGAGAAAAGCTCCTGTTGTCCACACTCTAGCCGTCCGCAGATCCCCTGCACCGAAAGCACCGGTCGCAATTGCCCTTACGTACTGCTGGAGAACGGGAAAGCCGAGCGGAGCTTATCGGTGGCCGGCTTTGACGTTGCCGACACGCCGGCAATTGCGGAACTTCACGCACCCGAGCGGCTCTCTTCGCTCATCCAACCCGAACATTTGGCAGATTCCTCGGGTTCGTATCTCCTGCTTCGTGTTCTCCGTCTCTGAAAGCCACTCGCCCATACGAGTGCTGTATTCAAAATTCAAAATTTCAGAAAAAGGAGAATTGCAATGAAAAAGCTCAATAAAGTTGTAGCCAGTGTCGCGCTGTTGACGGCGCTTCTCATCGGAGGAGGGGCCCAGTTGATGGCCGCGACTTCGGGCTGCGGCGATCCATGCGCGTGCTGCAACGGCACCTGCCATTGCCCTTGCTGCCAGAAGTAGGCGGCGTGTAGTGGGAGGCCGGTATTCGTACCGGCCTCGCCCAAAACTAGCGTCGGCATGAGTGCCGACGCGGCACGCCGAGGGCGTGCGCTACGTCAGTGGAAGATCCGTTTGGGGATCATGGCGTGTACGCCTTTGTTCCCATCCACCAACTGCGTGATGCAGAAGTCCACGGCGACGCTCGACAGCATGTAGGCATCCTCGCGGCTCATGTGCTTTTCCGTCGATAGGAATTCGATGGCTTCGCGCACTGCCAGTTTCGTGGCTTCATTCAGATCTTCGTGGAATCCCATAGCGATGTAATGCGTCGGCGTCTCGGCGCGGGGCCACTTCAGGTGCATGTCCTTGCGCACCACGAATTGGAAGGTGCCGGTGAGCTCGGTTTCGAGCGCCGTGATGTCCACCTCGCCATTGCCCTGGCCGGCATGGCCGTCGCCGACCTCAAACAACGCGCCCTTGACGTGTACCGGAATGTACAGCTTGGTACCCTCCACCAGCTCTTTGTTGTCCATATTGCCGGCGTGAATCCAAGGCGGAGCGCTATTGATCCGGCCGTTCGCCTCCGGTGGCGCGATGCCCATGCTGCCGAAGAAGGGCCGCAGCGGAATATCGATGCCATCGGCGAAATGCCCCAGCATCTTGACCCGGTCGAGCGGAATGATCCTGGTTTTCGCGGACGGAAAATCGTCCGGCAGGAAGCCCGATCCGGGGCGAAAGCTGTTGTAGGCGAACGGCGCGGTCAGCTCGGTCTTGAGGATGCGCACCTCCAGGACGTCGCCCGGCTCTGCGCCGTCGATGTAAATGGGGCCGGTGAGCAGGTGGCCGCCTGGTCCTTTGTCGGTCACTTCCTTGTAGATCGCCCGCAACGCGTCTGGCACTTGGTTTGCAGGTACACCGGAGGCTTCCAGGCGCGAAGGGCTGCCGGAAACGGTCTCGATCCTGACCGTATCGCCGGAATGAACGGTGAGCACCGGCTTGGCCGCCGCCGAATAGTAGCCCCAGACGATGGTCTTTGGGGTGGCTTTTAGCTCGAAGTTTTCGGCATAGCACCACGGGACGGTGCTGATGAGGCAGAATAGTAGGAGTTTCTTCATGGGGTTTCTGCTGATGATAGCAGCTTGACCCGATAGGTATGTTTGAGTAGATTAACAACGGAGGTAGCGTGGTTCTACTGCTCTTTGGGCCGCCAGGTAGCGGCAAAGGGACGCAGTCGCGACTGATCACTAACTGGTTGGGGATTCCGGCGATTTCGACGGGCGACATGCTGCGCGCTGAAATCCAGGCTGGCACGGAATTGGGTGAATCCGCGCGGTCCATCATGACCAGTGGGGGATTGGTAGGTGACGATCTCGTCAATAAGATGCTGGCGAGCAGGGTGGCGCAACCCGACTGCCAAAAGGGATTCTTGCTGGACGGCTATCCCCGCACCGTGGACCAAGCCGAATACCTGGATGGCTTGATTGCCGAGCGCAAACTGGAAAAGCCGATTATTTTGCACCTCGATGTGCCGGCTGACGCACTGGCCGGACGGCTGACTTCCCGCCGGCAATGTCCGAAATGCGGCCGCATATACAACCTCCTGCAGCAGCCGCCCAAGAAGGCCGGCATCTGCGATGACGATGGCACTCCGCTGATCACGCGCAAGGACGATCAGGAAGAGACGGTGCGAGAGCGCATACGAACTTACGATGAGCTCACGCGTCCGGTGCTGGCGCACTATCAGGATCGGAATTACTACCAGATCCGCGGCGATCGCAGCCCCAGCTACATCTTCGAAGAAATCACCGGCATTTTGGACCCTTGGGTCCACAGGAACGGGGCGGGGAAGTAGCGGGAGCTATTCTTCGCGCAGCGCCACGGTGCAATCCACTTGGATCGCGCGGCGTAACGGAAGGTAGAGGGCCGCTGGCGAGATGAACAGAATCGCGACTACCGCGAGCCCGAGTGTCAGAGGGTCGCGCGGATGAACCTGGAACAGGAGCGCTTCCAGGAACCGGCTCAGCAGCATACTGCCTCCGAGGCCGACGATGAGTCCGACTGCTACCGGTATCATGCTTTGACGCAGCACTAACTTTCCAATCGCGGTGGCGCTTGCGCCGATGGCCATGCGGATTCCGATTTCGCGGGTGCGGGAGGCGATCAGATTCGAGAGCACTCCGTAAATGCCGAGCATAGCCAGAACCAGTGCCAGGCCGGCGAAAATGCCGAGCAGAAGCGTATTAAACTTGCGCTGCGACTGCCACTCATCTACGAAGTGCCTCATCGGTCCGGTTTCAGTAAGCACCAGGTTCCTGTCGATATCCCAAATCGAACTCTGAAGAACTTTGGTCATGGACTGCGGTGCGGCACGCGTGTGCACCACCAATGTCGCTTTGGACAATTTCAGATAAGGCCAAAAGATCGCCGAGGCGAAGCCGTTCTCGGTGCCCATCGGTCGGTAGTCGGAGACAATGCCGACGATCTCGGAAGCACGTTTCTTGTCCGGGCCGAGCAGACGCTGGCCGAGCGGGTTTTCGCCGTTGAAGAACTGCCGCACAAAAGCCTGGTTAACAATGGCGACGCTATCCCCGTCCTTTTCGGCAACCGCAAGGTCGGTGTCGTTGAAGAATCGTCCGGCTTCCAGGCGAAGCCCAATAGTCTGGAAATATCCGGGACTCATGCGTACATCGTCGGCGATGGGGACGTTAGAGACTGGAGGCTCAGGCCGGCCGGCGATGTAAAAGTTCGACATCGTTACGGTATGCAGCGGCAGTGCGTCAACCACGGCAGCGTCCGTGGCTCCCGGAGTGCTACGAACGCGGTCGATCAATTGGCGGAACAGGCGCGAGCGCGCTGCGGCATCCGAATATTGTTTCTCGGGAAGCTCAACGTCACTGACCCACAATTGAGACGTCGGAAATCCGATGCCAACGGCAACCAATTCCTGAAAGCTGCGCAACATAAGTCCGGCGCCAGTGACCAAGACCAGCGCAAGGGCGACTTCGGCCACAATCAAAAACTGGCGGCTGCGCAAACGGGCCGCGGATCCGCCACGTCCACCCCCGGCCTTCAAGGCTGAATTCAAATCGGCGCGTGAGGCTCCGATGGATGGGATCAAGCCAACAAGAACCGTTGTAAAGGCGCCGGCGGCTGCCGCGAAGGCGAAGACGACTATGTTGATGCCGATGTATTCCGGCCGCGGGATGTCGGGCGGTTCGAGCGCCAGCATCAACTTGACGCACCAGGAGGCGAGCAAGAGTCCGAGCGCTGCGCCCGCTGCTGAAACAAGAATGGATTCCGACACCAGTTGCGATATGATCCGCCCACGGGTGGCGCCGAGGGCGAGCCGTACGGCGATCTCGTGCGATCGAGCAGTGGCGCGCGCCAACGTCAGGTTGGCTAGATTGGCGCAGGCGATCAGTAAAAGGAACCCCACGGCCGCCAGCAGAATGTACAACGCCTGGTGCATGGTAGGCGAGGAGTCTTCAATGGCGAAAGGAAAGACCACGGCCGACCAGCCCTCGTCGTTGTTCGGATCCGCTTGCGCCAGCCTTTGCGCGATGCCCTTCATTTCCGTGCGGGCCGCCGCCAACGAGACGCCCGGCTTGAGTTGCGCTATCACCATCAATACGTTTTTCGTATCGTCCGGCGGGGCGCTGGTCAAAAGGCGGGATAGGGGAAGGAAAACGTCGGGGCGAAGCTGATCGGAGCCTTCCGAGGTCGCCGGCAGGAAAAACTTCGGCGGTAGGACTCCGGTGACGACGTACACATTACCTGCCAGCGTCAGCGTCTTGCCGATGGCTGAAGGATCGCGATGGAAGCGCCGCTCGAAGTAGGTGTCGGAAATCACTGCCACGCGGCCATGGCCTTCCGTTTCATCTTGCGAAGTGAACAGCCGGCCGGCTGCTGCGTGCGTGCCCAAGAGCGGAAAAATCTCACGTGATGTGAACAACACGGACGCGCGGCTGGGATGATCGCCGCCAGTTTCTTCCAGACTGTCGGAAACCAGTCCCACCATGGTGCTGAAGACGTTGTTCTGGCGCTGCCACTCGATGAAGTTTTTCTTGCGCACCCGCGAGCGCTCGAACAGGGGACCGGAGACTCCGGTGAATTTCTCCCAGACGAAAACCAGGCGATTGGATTCCGGGTAGGGGAGCGGTTGAAGGATGACGGAGTACACCACGCTGAAAATGGCGGCGTTGGCGCCGATGCCGAGAGCTAGAACCGCGATGCATGTGAGTGCATAACCGGGGCTCTGGATCAGCGTGCGGAGAGCGTGCCGAAGGTTGCGGAGAAATGCCATGGATCAAAACTCCCTTACTGGTACCGACTGCTCCGCGCCAACGCGTCCGGATACGATGTCGGCCTGGAAGTAGTTTTCGCCGCGAACCGGCGAGCCGGCCAGACGGCGCAGCATAGTGAGTTGTCCGGTGTGCGTGAGAGCATCCGCCACCGGGCCCTGAAATAGCTTCTCCGCGGGAACGTGCAGCGGTTCGTTGGAAGCCAGATATACGTCGAAAGCTTCGAGCGTCGAGAAGAAACGCGACACCTCGGCGTGCCAGGCAAGCGGCTTCGAGTCGTGCCAGGTTTGCTTGCCTTTCGCGATCGACAACGCCCACTCGAAAAGGTCGCCCATGTGGGCCAGGATCTCGACGGGCGTGCGCATTTTCTCCGAAGCGCGAAAATCGGCGACACCTTCCGGCGCGCCGCGCAGAGCTTTTCCGGCACGATAGGCCAGTGTGGCCACGGTGTGCCGAAGCAATTGCCGTTGGGTATCTGGGATCGGTGTCGAGGCGGTGTCCATACTTAGTTAGGTTACAGGAGACAGGCGGCGGTAGGCGGGGGGCAGGGCGAGGCGACTCGTTGCGCCGGCGACCGATCATCTGCCTGTGGGGCAGGTTGCCAACCTGCGCGCGATTGTTAATCGCGCTTTACCAACCTGCCCACAGTAATCCAGTTCCAAGGACCAATGAGTTTCTGGAGAAAGAAGGGACTTGGCGGCAGGAAGCACCGTTTGTGTAAAATGGATTGCTCGTGCTGAGAACCCGCTTCTGGTTCGTCTTCATGCTCTTCCTATCCCTCGCCGCGGCGCAGGACCGGCCGCAAGCGCGATCCATGGTAATTACCAAACGTGGCATCGTGGCCACCGCGCAACCTCTCGCGTCGCAAGCCGGCGCCCAGATTCTGGCGCGCGGCGGTTCAGCCGTGGATGCCGCAATCGCCGCCAATGCCGTGCTCAGCCTCGTCGAGCCGATGATGAACGGCCCCGGCGGCGATCTCTTCGCCATGTACTGGGACTCGAAGACGGGCAAACTCACCGGCATCAATGCCAGCGGTTGGGCGCCCAAAGCGCTCAGCATCGAGTACCTGGAGAAGCACGGCATCAGCAGCCTCTCGTCCGGAAGCATCCACAGCGTCACGGTGCCGGGCTGCGTCGACGGCTGGGAGAAGATGCACAAGCGTTTCGGCAAGCTGCCCTGGCGCGATCTGTTCAAGCCCGCGATTTATTACGCGGAAAACGGATTCCCGGTCACCGAACTCATTCAATGGGATTGGGACAACGCCAGTTCCAAGCTGATGGCCGACGATAACGCGCGCGAGTTGTACCTGCGTAATGGGGCGGCGCCGAAGGTCGGTGAGATTTTTCGCAATCCACAACTGGCGCACGCCTTCCGTTTGATCGCGGAGTTGGGTGCGGCGGCATTTTACAGCGGGCCCGTGGGCGAGGCGATTCTCAAGACATCGCATCATTACGGCGGGACCATGACCGCCGCGGACCTCCGTGAGTTTCAATCGGAATGGGTGCAGCCGCTTTCCACCGAGTATCGCGGCTGGAAGGTTTATCAGCTTCCGCCGAACGGGCAGGGAATCGGGATGCTGGAAATGTTGAACATCATGGAGAATTTTCCGCTCGGCGATTATCCGCAGGAAAGCGCCGACGCGTTCCACATCAAGATTGAAGCGCAGAAGCTTGCCACTACCGACCTGAAACGATATCTTGCCGATCCGCGCGTATCGGCGGTGCCGGTGGCGGGCTTGCTGTCGAAGCCCTACGCCAAGCAGCGCGCGGCGCTGATCGATCCGCAAAAGGCCAACTGCGATGTTGCGCCTGGCAAGCCGGAGGAAGGGCACGGCAACACCACGTACCTGAGCGTGGTGGACAAGGACGGCAACATCGTGTCCTGGATTCAGAGCATTTCGGATATTTTCGGATCGGGGATCGCGGTGGAGGGTATGGGATTTCTGCTGCACGATCGCGGCGGCGCATTCGTGCTGGATCCGAAACATCCCAACGCGCTGGGGCCGCGCAAGCGTCCGTATCACACCATTATTCCGGGTTTCATGGAACACGGGGACGAGCATATCGGCTTCGGGATCATGCGCGGGATGAACCAACCGCAGGCGCAGGCGCAGTTCGTTTCTAACGTCGTGGATCACAAAATGAATATTCAGTACGCGCTGGAAGCGCCGCGATTTACCAAGCCGGCAATCGGCGGGTGCGACTTGCGAATTGAGGCGAGAGTTCCGCAGGCGGCGCGCGAGGAGTTGACCAAGCGCGGCCATCAGCTCAGCGTGCTGGGCGATTTTTCCGGCTTGATGGGCGGAGGCCAGGCGGTGCTGCACGATTCGAAGACCAAGGTGAACTACGCCGGATCGTCGCCGCGCAAGGATGGCGCAGCGATCCCCGAGCCTGATCCTTACTTCAAATAGAGGAAAAGATGTCTAGGGATTAGGGAGCAGTGGTTTTCGCCGGTTTCTTCTTTTGGCGCTCGCGGCGGAGCTCTTCTTTTAGACGATTTACCTCGGCTTCCAATTGATCGCGCTCCGTGGTCGATGGACCGCTCGGCGGACCCACCAAGCGGGCAAACTCCTGAACCGGCGCGCCGCTTTCTGGATACACAGTCAGCCGAAGCTCCACATCGGCGCCCTGCCGCGGATAAGTTGCACTGCCGGTGCGAAGCTGGGCCGCCGTGAGCGGATACTTCCGTGTTTCATCTCCCTCTTTCATTTCGAGGACGGCTTGCCGGGCGGAACGGACAGTTGTGGAGTTGGCGTCCCACTCCACTTGGACAGCATCGCGCGAGTTGTAAGCGCGAAACGAAAAGGGCGGATTCGCCGGCGTGGAGAATTGCTGGTTGATCAGTGCGCCAACAATCAGCATCGCCAGGCAGCCTGGAATGGCCCACAGCCATTGTGCGCTTGGGGCCGATCTCCGTCTCTCCTGCAAAAACCGCGGTGGTTCCACCGGTCGTAAAGGTTCCAGCGCGGGCCTGGGCGCCGCGCGCGGTTCCGGCTTGGCTTGAGGAGCGATTGGCAGACTCCTCCGCGGCACCGCGCGACGTTCGCCCGAAGGAGGCGGACGATGCATCGGCTCCACCGTAAAGTCCTTGTAGCTCGCATCCGATTTCAAAGCGCCATCGGCTTCGCGAGCGAAGAAACCTGCGCGGGCGGGTCCGAGGCGAGTAGGCCGCAAAACCAGAGTCACTTGCCAAGGTTCGGAGAAGAAGCCGTTGTAAATCTCCTGGTCCGAGACGGTAAGAAAAATGTCGCTGCGGCAATGAGACAGGAACCAGCCCAACGGCTGAAGTCCGGCCAGATCGGGATCGCTTTTGGCCACTTCGAGCTGCCGCGTGAGGCCGATCCGGTCGCGCGTGGAGAGTCTGAGTGTTGGACCCTCGGCGTGCTCGCAGGCTATCGGCCGCCACTTCAAGATGCGGATGGAGTCGTCACGCCGCGAACCGAACAGGACTCCGCCGACTTCAAGCCCGCCGTGGGCCAATTGCTGCAAACCATCCGAGACGGCTGCGCGAATCTCTTCCATCACTTCGACGGTATACTCAACGGTCAGCCGGACCTCGGGCGCGTTCCAGACGCCCACGGTCAATTCAGCGGTTGGTTTGGTCATGCCACGAAGGGAACGTCACCACGGCCGCGGTGGAATCCTCGGTATCGGGTTCATCCTGCGCCTCATGCAGATGGTAATAATACACGATACCGCTCATTATGGCCGCCATCAAAACGATGCCGGCGAACCAGACCAGGGTGTGGCGATTCCAGGCTTTGGGCTGCTCCACCACGCCAGCGGTGAAGCGCACGCAAAACCAGGCCATCGAGAGCACGCAAGCCAGCTTGGTATACCAGGGCAGAAGATCCATGTGGCCCTGACCGCCCACCTGGCTCCAAAGCAGGAGAATGGCGATGACGGCGATCAGGAATTCGAAGGAATACGCCAGGCGCAGCCACGCGGGGCCCGTTGCCTGTTCCGGTTGCGCATCGGCAACTTCTGGAATCGATTCCGGAACGGAGTCGAGCTCCGGCTCGGAAAGCATTTCCGCGGTTTTTTCCTGTTCGAGTCGCTCGTTCACTTCCATACTCAACGTATCATGTTCTAAGAGATGGAAAACGTAACTCTAAAGCACACCAATCTGAATGTTTCCCGCATCTGTTTCGGGGCGATGACTTTTGGAGGGCAGACGGATCAGGCCGCGGCGGCGCGCATGATCGATCTCTGCGCGGATGCGGGCATCAATTTTCTGGACACGGCCAACGTCTATAACAACGGCGCGTCGGAGGAGATGCTGGGACGGCTGCTGGAAGGACGCCGCAGCAACTTCATCGTGGCCAGCAAAGTACGCAACAAGATGGGCGATGGCGTGGACATGACGGGTCTCGCGCGCGGAGCCATCTTCCGCGCCATCGACGACAGCCTACGCCGCCTGCGCATGGATTACCTGGACATCTACTATCTGCACCTGCCCGATTACGCGGTGCCGATCGAAGAATCGTTGGACGCGCTGAACGAGTTGGTGAAGCAAGGGAAGGTGCGGTATACACGGCAACCTCCAACTACAGCGCCTGGCAGATGGTGGAGATGCTGTGGATCGCCCAGCGCAAGGGATATCCTGCGCCGTACATCGCGCAGCCGATGCACAACCTGATCGCGCGCGGCATCGAGCAGGAGTATTTGCCGATGTGCAAGCAGTTCGGTGTCTCGAACATCGTCTACAATCCGCTGGCCGGTGGTCTGCTGACCGGCAAGCACCGGCGCGACGCCCCCATCCCAGGCACGCGCTTCGACAACAATCGCATGTATCTGGATCGCTACTGGCATCAGGCGGATTTCGATGCGGTGGATCAACTGCAGCAGATCGCGGCAGCGGCTGGACGGTCGTTGCTCAGCTTGTCGTTGAACTGGCTTTACCACCACACGCCGTCGGAGTGCATTATTCTCGGGGCGTCGAAGGTGGAGCATTTGGAGGAGAATCTCAAGGTGCTCGGTGACGGGCCGCTGGATCCAGAGACGTTGCAGGCGTGCGACAAGGTGTGGGCGGCGTTGCGCGGGCCGACGCCGAAGTACAACCGATGAGAATTCAGGAATCCAGGAATTCATGAATCCAAGAATTAGGTGGCTCGGCGGGGCCTCGCTGGTCGTTTTTTTGATTGCTGGAGTGAAGCTGCTGGTCCATTTGTATGCTGGGCGGCACTATGGGTATTTCGTCGACGAGCTTTATTACATTGCTTGCGGCGAGCACTTGGATTGGGGTTATGTCGATCAAGCGCCGATGATTGCGCTGGTCACTAAGATTGCGCGGTTGCTGTTTGGCGATTCGCTGTCGGCAATCCGATTCTTTCCGGCGCTTGCGGGAGCGGCCAAAGTGGTGTTGACAGGGTTAGTCGCGCGCGAGCTAGGCGGCCGGCGGTTTGCCCAGGGACTTGCGGCGCTGGCGGTGTTGGTTGCACCGGGATTTCTCGGCGTCGACAATCTGCTTTCGATGAATTGCTTCGAGCCGCTGCTGTGGACTGGCTGTGCTTACGTGCTCGTCCGGATCGTCAACACCGGCAATCGGAAGCTTTGGATATGGTTTGGATTACTGGCTGGACTCGGGTTGGAGACCAAGCACTCCATGCTCATCTTCGGCGCCGGCTTGATCGTCGGCTTGTTGTTGACGCCAGAGCGGCGGCTTCTACGCACGCCGTGGCTTTGGGCGGGTGGCCTGATCGCGTTTCTGATTTTCCTGCCGAACCTGCTGTGGAACATCCAGCACCATTTTCCTTTTCTGGAACTGCAGGAGAACATCCGGCGCAGTGGGCGAAACGTAGATTTGTCGCTGCTGGATTTCTTCGGCCAGCAGGTCCTGACCATGCTGCCTTTGTCAGTGCCGATTTGGCTCGCCGGACTCTGGCATTACTTGTTCACGAAAGAAGGGAAGCCGTTCCGTGCGCTGGGTTGGGCTTGGCTATTCACCACGGCCATCATTCTGATCCTCAATCCGCGAGTTTATTATTTGTGGCCGGCGTTTCCCATTCTGTTCGCCGCGGGAGGCGTTCGGTGCGAAATCTGGCTCTCACGGCCGCGTCTCGAATGGCTGAAGTTCGCCTATCCCGCGCTGCTGGTGGCGTTAGCCGTCGTGATTGCGCCGATCGCTCTTCCGATTCTTCCACCGGAGACCTACGTCCGATACACCGAGGCGATCCACTTGCAGCAACCGCGAGTGGAGACTCACAAGCTCGGTCCGCTGCCGCAAATTTTTGCCGATCAGTTTGGCTGGGACGAGATGGCGGCCACCGTTGCGCGCGTCTACAACAGTCTACCGGCGGACGTGCGCCCGAAAACCGCAATCTTTGGGCAGAATTACGGGCAAGCCGGCGCCATCGATTTCTTCGGCCGGAAATATGGACTGCCGAAGGCCATCAGCGGCCACCAGAACTATTTCCTGTGGGGGCCGCGCGATTACACCGGCGAGAGCATGATCGTGCTGGACGACCGCGTGGAGACCCTGGAGAAGGAGTTCGATCACGTGGAGAAGGTAGCGCGCGTGGAGCATCCGTACTCGATGCCCTACGAACATTTCGACGTGTTCTATTGCCGCGGTCTGAAGCAACCGCTCCGGGAGCTGTGGCCGAAGGTCAAGAACTGGGACTGACTACTACCATTCAGCGCGTCTTTGCAGCCGCGAATCCTTGGCAAGCCAGGGTTGGACCGGTGCCCGGCGACTAGGCCTAAATATATGAAACATAATGAGAAGGTCAAATTGGCTTCGTTTTGAACGGTCCGGTCACTCACGATGTCCGGTTTCATTCGGATGAGTCCCAAGATCGAACCGCGCCGAGGCTGTGGCTGCGGGCAAAGAGGTTCAAATTGAGATCGTTAGAACTGGCCGCTCAGTTGCCTATTTGGAGCTTATGAAAACCCTTGGGCGGAATCTGCGCCATAGCATTCGCATCCTGGCCAAGAGCAAAGGCTTTACACTGGTTACGATCCTGACGCTGGCACTCGGGATCGGGGCGAACACCGCAATTTTCTCGGTGGTCTATGCGGCTCTTCTCCGCCCATTGCCGTACCTGCAGCCGTCGCAACTGGTAACGCTTGCCGAATCCCGCCTCCAGTATGATGTCAAAGCCGCCAATTCCTCGTACCCGGACTATCTCGATTGGAAGGGAACGGCCAAAGGCTTTCAATCGTTGGCGGCCTATTCGGGAGATGCCTTCACGCTTCTCGCGGATGGTGACCCTCGGAACACGTTCGCCGGACAGGTGACGCCGGGTTTCTTTGGGACGCTGGGCGTGAAACCCGCGCTGGGACGCGATTTTGTCGAGGCCGATCAGCAGCGGGATTATCCGCGGGTGGCGATGCTGGGCGATAAGCTCTGGCGAAGCCAGTTTCACGCCGATCCGAACGTCGTGGGACGTGTCATACATCTGGATGGCAAACCGGTTACGATCGTCGGCGTTTTGCCTCGCGCATTTGAATTTGCGCCGGCGGGATACGCGGAGCTTTGGGTCCCGTTGCACCCCGCAGTCGACGCGGCTACACGGCGCAGCCTCCGCTGGCTCCACGTCGTGGCGCGATTGGGGGACGGTGTAACAGCGGACCAGGCGCTCGCGGAAATGAAAGGCATCACCGCTCAACTTGCGCGGGCGTATCCGAACGAAAACGGCTCTACTTTCATCATCATGGGAAGCTTGCGGGAGAAGATCGTCGGCAAGATCCAGCCGCTGCTGCTGGTGCTTCTGGGCGCGGTTGGCTTCGTTTTGTTGATTACCTGCGCCAATGTCGCCAACCTGCTGATCACCCGCTCCATCGGTCGGCGCAAGGAGTTTGCCGTCCGGGCGGCGCTGGGCGCGAGCCGGGGCAATCTACTTTCGCAGTTGCTCACCGAGAGCCTCCTGCTCTCCTCTTTGGGAGCGTGCGCGGGACTGATCACTGCGGCGGTGGGCATCGACTTACTGGTGAGCGCGATTCCAAAGTCACAGCTTCAATCGATGCCGTTTCTCCTGGATGCCGGAATCAACATCCCGGTGCTCGCTTTTCTTTGCGGCGTCACTCTGCTCACGGGAATCCTATTTGGGCTGGGGCCGGGTCTCACCGTTTCGCAATTGACGTTGAACGACGCCTTGAAAGATGAAACGCGCGGCGGGACCAGCAGCGCTCACGCCCGGCTGCGCAACAGCCTGGTGATCGTGGAGATTGCCGTCTCCCTGGTTCTAATGGTGGGCGCCGGGCTGATGCTCAAGAGTCTTCGCGCGCTGTTGGGCCAAGATCCAGGTTTCGATCTCAATCACGTCCTGACCTTTGACGTCAACCTGCCGGATGCCAGCTATCCGAGCGAGAAGGCATACCCGTTCAACAGCCCCAGCGCGATACGCTTCGAGCACTCCTTCACCGAGCGGCTGGGTAGCCTGCCGGGCGTGATCGCGGTGGCCTCGGCGAGCGGGATTCCAGCCGATGGCGGCGCCGGCAGTATCCGGTTTGTGGAGGAGGGCCGGCCCGTTGCCACCGGCCATGAAGATGAAGCGAATATCCTCACGGTTACCACCAGTTATTTTTCGACGCTGCGGATTCCGCTGGTGGCGGGACGCTTCTTTGCGGAACAGGATGGAATGAATGCGCCCAATGTCCTGATCGTCAACCGCGCCTTTGTGAAGAGTTACTTTCCTAACGAGGATCCTATCGGCAAGCGAATCCGTTTCACCTTCAACGCCAAGGAGCCGTTACGGCAGATCGTCGGCGTAGTGGCTGATACGGCGGAGAACGATCTGGCCGAGGCGCATCCACCCATCGTTTATTACCCCAATGATCAAGGACCTTCGACGTACCTGCGATATCTGGTGCGCACTGCGGGCGAGCCCGTGGCTTTGGTGAGTGCGGCGCGCTCGGCGTTGCACCGGATGGACCCACAGCTTCCGATGATCCAGCCGGCAACGCTGCAGCAGGTGGCCGGCCAATCGCAATCGGTCTTCCTGCGGCGCTATCCGTCGTACCTCATCGGGAGCTTCGCGGGGCTGGCGCTGATTTTGGCCATGGTGGGCTTGTATGGACTTATCTCGTACACCATCGTGCAGCGCACTCGCGAGATCGGGATTCGCGTGACCTTGGGGGCGCAACGGCATGATGTACTGCGGCTGATTGTTCGCCAGGGGCTCGGTGCTACGCTTGCCGGAATCGGTATTGGGATCGTGGCCGGACTCGCGGTCACGCAGCTCTTGCGCACTTTGCTGTTTGGAGTGACGCCGGGCGACTGGCCTACATTCGTGGCGGTGGCCGCCCTGTTGCTCGTGGTGGCTCTCGCTGCCTGCGTGTTCCCGGCGCGGCGGGCGATGCGGATCGATCCGCTGACAGCGCTGCGGCACGAATAGCGCTAGACTCGAACGGAGTGCCGGAACGCGCCCGCGGTTTACTGTTTCCCATAACCATTTTTCTCAGCGCGTTTTTGCTTTTCCAGGTTCAGCCCATGATGGGGCGATACGTGCTCCCGTGGTTCGGCGGCGGTCCCGCGGTGTGGACCAATTGCCTGCTGTTCTTTCAGGCGCTGCTGTTGGCGGGATACGCCTATGCTCACTGGCTGGGATCACGGGCGAGTGTGCGAATGCAGGCTTCGGTGCACACAGTGGTGCTAGCGGCGTCGCTGCTGTTCTTGCCGATCGGTCCACATGCTGCGTACTGGAAGCCGGCTTCGAGCGACGATCCCTCGGGGCGGATTCTGTTTCTGCTGGCGGCGACTGTTGGTGGACCGTACCTGGCGCTCTCGGCTACTGCGCCGCTGCTGCAGCGATGGTTCACGCTGAGCGATCCGGCGCGATCGCCATGGCGGCTTTACGCGCTGTCCAACTTCGGCTCGTTCCTCGCGCTGCTGAGTTATCCGTTCCTGGTGGAGCCGTACGTCCGGCTGCATACGCAGGCGTGGATCTGGTCGGGATTGTACACCGCGTTTGCAATGCTGTGCGTCTGGACGGCGTGGCGGATTCCGGCCGTTGCGCCGAAACTGCAATCCGAGGTCGACGAGAGTCCTCGAGCAACGGTGTGGACAGTATTTTTCTGGCTGGGCCTCGCAGCGTGCGGTTCCACGCTGTTGCTCGCGACCACGAATCAGATTTCGCAGGAGATCGCGGTGAATCCATTCCTGTGGGTCGCGCCACTCGCGGTTTACCTGCTGACGTTCGTGCTGGCCTTCGAGAAGGAGCGCTGGTATCAGCGCGGATATTTCGCTGTGGCCATCGGAGTGGCCGCGCCCGCTGGGTGCGTGATGTTGATCTCCGCCACGGCGCTATCGGTGGGCGCGCAGCTTGCGGCGTATTTGGCAGTCTTGTTCGTCGCTTGCATGGTTTGCCACGGCGAACTGGCGCGGTCAAGGCCGTCCCCGCGATATCTCACCGCCTTCTATCTTTCGATCGCCGCGGGCGGCGCGCTGGGCGGCGTCTTCGTGGCTCTGATCGCTCCGCATGTGTTCACCGAATTCAGCGAGTATCCGATTGGTCTCGCTGCCGCGTGCGCGCTCGGTTTTGTTGGATGGCTGCGCAGCGGGGCGATGGCGGAATGGACCAGCCGAAATTTTGCCGTGCGGATTCCGCTGATGGCGCTGTTGCTCGGAGGGCTGACCTCCACCTGGTCTTCCGTGACTTACGGCGACCAGCCGGCGCTCGAAAGCAAACGCAATTTCTACGGCATTCTTCGCGTGACGGAACGCACCGATGTCGGCGGACCTCGCCGTGAGCTGCGGCACGGCAGGATTCTCCATGGCTCGCAATTCCAAGACGCGAAGCGCGACTTGGCCACCACCTACTACGGGCCGCACAGTGGCGCGGCGATCGTGCTGAATGCGCTGGATCGCCCGAATCGCCGGGTTGCGATCGTCGGCCTCGGCACGGGTACGATGGCGGCATGGGGACGACCCGGCGACACGTTTCGCTTTTATGAGATCAATCCCGATGTCGAGCGAATGGCCCGCACCTGGTTCACCTTTCTGAAAGATTCAAAGGCGCACACCGAAGTGGTGCTGGGCGATGCGCGCGTGCAACTGGAGCGGGAGCTGGCCGCCGGCCATTCCCAGGACTTCGATGTCATCGCCGTCGACGCATTCTCCAGCGATTCCATACCGATGCATCTCCTCACCACGGAGTGCGCCGACATCTACCGGCAGCGTCTCACGCCAGGAGGGCTGCTGCTGCTTCATATCTCAAACCTGGTGCTGAACCTGGAGCCAGTAGCGCGCGGCTTGGCTGCGCATCTCGGCTGGACGCCGGTAGTACTGGTCTCAGCGGAAGATCCGCAAATCGGCGAGAGCAGCGCGACCTGGATACTCCTCACGGCGAATCCCGGTTTTCTGCAGCGATCCGGCGTCGAGCAAGGCGGCGTGCGATGGGTTCGCGTTCGTGGCGGTCCGTCGGTAATTACGTGGACGGACGATTTCTCCAGCTTGTGGCCGGTCCTCAAAAGGAAGTAGCCGGTCTTGCACGCGACAGCTCAGCCTGTGGGGCAGGTTGCCAACCTGCGCGCGATTGTTAATCGCGCTTCGCCAAACAGATTATCAAACCGAGGCAAGCGGCAATCACAACGTATCGAGTGTGAGAGGCCTTGGGTGGCGGCCGTCGATATCTGTTACGCCAAGCTCGGCGGCTACGGTCGCTGTTACTAGAACTTTGCCGGTGCGATTTTGCAGTTGCGGATCGATGGCCAACGCGGCGATTACACGGCCGATGAATTCGGGGCTTTCGCTGTTGGAGATGTCCAGCCAACCGCCTTCGGCCGCTTGCATCACGCTTTCGGTTCGAACCAGACCTGGATAAAGCGATACCACGGTGACGCCGTGCGGCGCCAGTTCGTGGGCCATGTCCGCGGTCATTTTGTCGGTTGCGGCTTTTGACACGCCATAGATCGCGTTGCCGATGTGTTTCTGTGCAGCCCAGAAGCTGATGTTGATGATCAGTCCGCGGCGCTGCGGGACCATTAGGCGAGCGGCGTGCGACGAAGCCACGAAGGCGGCGCGAACGCCGGCGTCCATCATGCTGGCCCAGCGGTGAATCGGTTGCTCCCAGAAGGGGAGCATCCAAGTGAAATTGCCGTTCTCTACCATTCGCTCGTAGCCGCCCCAGGCGTTGTTTACCAGGATGTCGAGAGCGCCTGCTTCGCCGGAGACGCGCTGGAATGCGGCGGCGGTCTCTTCGTCGCGCAAGTGGTCGCAGCGGATGCGGGTCACTGAGACGGGAAGATCTGCCGAGTCGATGCTGCGCCCCGTGGCGAATACTTGGTAACCGGCTTCAGACAAACTGATGGCGATCCCTCGGCCGACTCCGCGGCTCGCGCCGGTAACTAACGCGCAACGATCCGCCATCACACGGGGCTGCGTTTCAGCGCGTAGTCGATGGCTTCTTGCGGGACTTCGAATTTAGACATCGCGGAGTTGCCCATGTACCCGACGTCTTTGATGCCGATGGGACTGGTGTAGTAGGCGTCGACAACCATGCGGCGCGCCCATTCGAAAAACTTGATGCCGGGGCCGAGCTCCGGCGATTCGTTTTTGCGATAAGCGATCAGGTCGAGCAGCCCGGTCTGTTGTTCCGACTTGGCGCTTAGAAAATCCGTGGAGTGGCGGCGCTGCATCGTGAAGTCGAGCCAGGCGAT